>JANNWA010000101.1:0-4536 GCA_031408275.1 Pseudomonadota bacterium | reverse complement strand
AAGAGCGAGTCGCCGTATTCCTCGATCTTCGCCGTGCTGCATACGGTGGAAATTTCGGGCGACGAGCTCACGATCGGCGAGATCGACGTGTTCGTCGGCACAAACTACGTGCTGAGCGTAAGGAGCCGCACCGAGCGCGGCTTCAAGGAAGTGCGCGCACGGTGCGAACGCGAGCCCGAGCTGCTCAAGTACGGCTCGGGCTACGTGCTGTACGCGATGATGGACTCCGTGGTGGACCGCTATTTTCCGGTGCTCGACGCCCTCGAGGTCGAACTCGAGAGGATCGAGGAGCGCATCTTCTCAGGCACCTCCGCGCGCAAGAACATCGAGGAGCTCTACGGCCTGAAGCAGAAGCTCATGACCATGAAGCACGCGACCGGGCCCCTGCTCGAATCCGTGGGCAAGCTCTACGGGGGGCGGGTGCCGCAGATCTGCGCCGGCATGGGCGAGTACTTCCGCGACGTGTACGACCACCTCGTGCGCCTCAACCAAACCATCGATTCAGTCCGCGACATGGTCATCACGGCGACCTCCGTCAACCTGTCCCTCATCGCGCTGGCCGAGAACGAGACCACCAAGCGCCTGGCCGCCTACGCCGCGCTGGTGGCCGTGCCGACGATGGTGGCTGGCGTCTACGGCATGAACTTCGAGCACATGCCCGAACTGAAGTGGGTGTGGGGCTACCCCTTCGCGCTCAGCCTGATGTTCGGGATCGACATCTACCTTTGGTTCCGGTTCAGGAAGTCCGGCTGGTTGTAGGTAAGTAGAAGAGGGGCTCCGCCCCTCCTCAGGACCTCCCCGGGCGCTCCTAGGCCACCGTCGGCAGCACCTCGGCGACCGTTCCGAACATCTGGTCGAGGTGCTTTTTCTCGCAGATGAGCGGCGGGCAGAACGCGACGTTGTCGCCTACCGGGCGCACGAACACGCCCTTCGCCCAGCATTTCTCGAACACCTCGAACCCGCGCGCGCCCACCGCCCCGGCGCGCGGCGCCAGTTCGATCGCGCCGATCAGGCCGAGGTTGCGGCAGTCGATCACGTGCGGCGCGCCCTTGAAGGAGTGCACCCCGTCCTCGAACGCCTTCGCCAGCTGGTTCGGCCGGTCGAAGAGGTTCTCCCCGGCGTAGGTGTCGAGCGTGCCGAGCGCGGCCGCGCAGGCGAGCGGGTGGCCGGAGTAGGTGTAGCCGTGGAAGAACTGCACGCCCGCCCCCGCCGATTGCATGAACGTGTCGTAGATTTCCTTCTTCACGATCACGCCGCCCAGCGGCACGCTGCCGGAGGTCACGCCCTTGGCGAACGTGATCATGTCCGGGGTTACGCCAAAGTACTGTGACGCGAACGGCGTGCCCAGGCGCCCGAACCCGCAGATCACCTCGTCGAAGATCAGCAGGATGCCGTGCTTCGTGCAGATCTCCCTCAGGCGCTGCAGGTAGCCCTGCGGTGGGACCAGCACGCCGCCCGCGCCCGCCACTGGCTCGACGATCACAGCCGCGATGTTGGAGGCGTCGTGCAGCGGGACGATGCGCTGCTCGAGTTCGTCCGCAAGCTCCGCGCCGGTCGTCGCGCAGCCGCGCACGAAGGCGCGCGTCGTCAGGTCCTGCGTATGGCGCAGGTGGTCGGTGCCTCCGAGGAGCAGCCCGCCGTACGCCTTGCGGTTGACCGGCACGCCGGACACCGACATGCCGCCGATATTCACGCCGTGATAGGCCTTCTCGCGGCCGATGAACCGGGTGCGGGTCGCCTCGCCGCGCAGCCGGTGATAGCCCACCGCCATCTTCATCACCGTATCCACGGCCTCGGAGCCCGAGTTGGTGAAGAACACATGGTCCATGCCTTCCGGCGCGAGGGCCGCAACGCGCTCGGCAGCCTCGAACGCGAGCGGATGCCCCGTGGAGAAGGACGCGGCGAAGTCCAGTTCGCCCGCCTGCCTGCGGATCGCCTCGACGATCTTTGGCCGGCAATGGCCGGCGTTGACGCACCAGAGCGTCGCAAGGCCGTCCAGCACCTGCCGCCCGTCGGCAAGCGTGTAATGCATGTCCTGCGCGCTGACGATCATCTTCGGGGCCGCCTTGAATCGCGGGTTGTCCGTATAGGGCATCCAGTAGTGGTCGAGTTTCTGCATGGCGGGTCAGATCCCCAGCTCGGCGAACACTTCCTTGGCGTTGCGGAAGCTGTCCATCGCCGCCGGCGCGCCGCAGTAGACCGCGGCATGGATCAGGATCTCGCGGATCTCCTCCTTGGTGACGCCGTTGTTGATCGCGCCCTTCACATGGATCCTGAACTCGTGCCCGCGGTTGAGCGCGGTAAGCATGGCGAGGTTGAGCATCGAGCGGGTCTTCTTTTCGAGCCCGGGACGCGCCCAGCTCGATGCCCATGCGTGCGCCGTGATGTATTCCTGCAGCGGCATGGAGAACTCGTCGGCCGAATTGATCGCGTTGTCGACGTAGGCGTCTCCGAGCACTTCCTTCCGTACCTTCAGGCCGCGGTCGAAGAGGGGTTTGAGGGCTGCATCCATGGTGGGCTCCTTTAGAATGATGGCGGGAATTGTTGCGCGAACCATTGCCGAATGGCTCTTTCACCCCTACTTTACAGCGAGACTCCCCATGCCTGACCTGCATATCGATTCCGGCCGCCTCTGGGACACCATGATGACCATTGGCAGGATCGGCGCCACGCCGGGCGGCGGCTCACGCCGCCTCGCGCTGTCCGATGAGGACCGGCAGGCGCGCGACCTCTTCTGCCGCTGGATGCGCGAGGCCGGCTGCGCGGTCACGGTCGACCAGATCGGCAATATTTTCTGCCGCCGCGCGGGCCGCGACGAGGCCGCGCCGCCGGTCATGGTCGGCAGCCACCTCGACACGGTTCCCACCGGCGGGAAGTTCGACGGCGTGGCGGGCGTGATGGCCGGCGTGGAGCTGATCCGCACCCTGAACGACGCCGGGATCCACACCGAAGCGCCGATCGAACTCGTGGTCTGGATGAACGAGGAGGGGTCGCGATTCTCGCCGTTCACCATGGGCTCGATGGTCTTTGCCGGCCAGTTCCCCCTCGAGCAGGCATACCGCTGCACCGAAATCACCAACCCGGCGAGCACGATCAGCGTCCGTGACGAACTGCTGCGCACCGGCTACCTCGGCCCCGCCCCGGCGCAGGCGCGCCCGGTGGCCTGCTATTTCGAGGTGCACAACGAGCAGGGGCCGATCCTCGGCGAGGCGGGTTACGAGGTGGGCATCGTCACGGGGTCGTTTTTCGCCCGCTATTTCATAGCCACGATCCGCGGCGAGGCGGCGCATGTGGGGCCCACGCCCATGGAGCGCAGAAAGGACGCGCTGGTAGGCACAGCGCGCCTCGTGCTCGAGATCGACCGCATCGGCCGCAGCTACGGCCCGGACGGACGCTCCAACGCGCCGCACATCAGCGTCTACCCGAACGTGCGCGGCGTGATCCCGTCGGAAATCAAGCTCTCCTGCGACGTGCGCCACTCGGACGTGGAAACGGTCAAACGGATGGAGGCCGAACTGCGAGCGACCGCCGCGCGGCTGGCGGGGGAGATCGGCATGGGGATCGAGCTCGACCAGTACTACGAATTCGGCCCGATCCATTTCAATGCCGGGCTGCAGCAGCTCCTGCGCGATACGGCCGGCACGCTCGGCTACAAATGGCGAGACATCCTGACCGTCGCCGGCCACGACGCGGTTTCAATGAACGCCCTGTGCCCCACCGCGATGATCTTCGCGCCCTCGCGCGCCGGCGGCATCAGCCACAACGAGAACGAGTACTCCACGCCCGAAGACCTCGCGGCGGCGACCAGCGTGCTGCTTCACGCGGTGCTTGCGAAAGCCGTAGTCGCGAACGCGTCGCAGTAAAACGCGTCGAGCGGCAGGCCCCGCTCCGCGGTGAAGTCGTGGCGCGCCGCGTCGATCATCGCCGGAACGCCGCAGGCATACACTTCGCAGCCGGCAAGCGACGGATAGTCGTCCATCACCGCGCGGTGCACGGGCCCTATGCGCCCGGGCCAGTCCGCGTCGGGTTCGGACAGCACCGGCACGAAGCGGAAGTTCGCGTGCTGCGCGGCCCACTTCTCCGGCAGGTCGGCCAGGTAGAGGTCCTTGTTCCGCCGCGCGCCCCAGTACAACACCAATTCGCGCGCGAGATTCCGCCTGAAGGCGTCTTCGAGCATCGACTTGATCGGCGCGAATCCCGTACCGCTCGCGACGAACACCACGGGCTTGTCGCCCTCGCGCAGCCAGAAATCCCCCGAGGGCAGTTCCACGCGCAGCGTGTCACCCGCCACTAGCTTCGGCAGCACCTCCTCCGAGAACCGGCCGCCCGGCACCACGCGCACATGCAGCACCGCGATGTCGCTCTGCTGCGGCGCGTTGGCCATCGAGAAACTGCGCCTCGCGCCGTCCGCTAGGATCACATCCAGGTACTGGCCCGCCTTGAACTTGACGCGCACGCCGGGCGGGAAGCGCAGCTGCACGATCCGCACGTCATCGGCCGCCTCGGTCACGCGCAGCACCTTGGCGTCGATCGTGC
>JANNWA010000100.1:0-3986 GCA_031408275.1 Pseudomonadota bacterium | reverse complement strand
CGCATCAGCGAGACGGCCTACCAGCCGGTCGGCCGACTTTTTGCCGCGCGATACGCCACCACCCGGCAGCGGTTCGACCTGCCTGGCGAACTGCCGAAGTGAGCGTAGACGCACCTCCCGTGGGACTCGCGGCCCTCGAAGCGCGGGTCGCCCGCGACCTCGACCTCATCAAATACCCGGAGCCGCGCTGGGTGCCCGAAAGGCGCTCCGCATCGGGCGAGCGCGTGCTCGACGTTTTGGTGGTCGGTGCGGGACAGGGCGGCCAGGCGATCGCGGCGATGCTCCTGCGGGAAAGGGTCGACAACATTACCGTGATCGACCGGGCGCCGCGCGGAATGGAGGGCCCCTGGCGCACCTTCGCGCGCATGCAAACGCTGCGAACCTGGAAAACCGTCACGGGCCCCGACCTCGCCCTGCCCTCGCTCACCTTTCAGTCGTGGTACGAGGCGGAGCATGGCGCTGTCGCATTTGGAGCCCTCAACAAGATCCCGAAGGAAACCTGGCAGGACTACCTGCTGTGGGTCCGTGACGTGCTCGGCCTGCCTGTGCAGAACGATACCGAACTCGTCTCGTTGTCTCCGGCGCCAGAGGGCATCGTCGCGCGTGTCCGCTCAAAAGGGGTCGAGCGCACGCTGTACGCGCGCAAAGTGGTGCTGGCGATGGGCATTGCCTCCTCGGGGCGCTGGTGGATGCCGGATCACGTGGCCGTCCTGCCCGCGCACTTGCGCGCGCATGCCTCGGAGCCGATCGACTTCGCCGCGCTCGCCGGCAAGCGCGTTGCGATCCTCGGCGCGGGCGCCTCGGCCTTCGATAATGCCGCCACGGCGCTCGAAGCGGGCGCTGCGCGGGTATCGCTCTTTTGCCGCCGCGCCGAATTGCAGCGCATTCAGCCCTACAAGGCGATCTCGTTTCCGGGGTTCCTGCGCCACTTCGGTTCGCTCGACGATGCGCGCCGCTGGCGTTTCATGAACTACCTGCTGTCGGTGCGGGAAGCGCTGCCGGTGGAAACATGGAACCGCGTTACCCGCCACCCGAATTTCTCGCTGCATACCTCCAGCCCCTGGGACGCCGTGGCGGTCGAGGCAAGCGCTGTCCGCATAACCACGCCGCAAGGCGTGCACGAAGCGGACTTCCTGGTCTGCGGCACAGGATTCGAAATGGACATGGCGCTGCGCGCGGAACTCGGCCCGTGGGCCGCGGAGGTGGCCGCCTGGCGCGACCGCTACACGCCTCCCGGGGATGAGGCAAACCCGCGGCTCGGCACGTACCCCTACCTCGGCCCGGGCCAGGAGTTGCTGGAACGCGTGCCGGGCCGTGCGCCTTTCCTCGCCGACATCCACTTGTTCGATTTCGGCGCCACGGTCAGCTTCGGGCCCAGCGGGTCGTCCATCAACGCAATGAAATTCGCCGTGCCGCGCACCGTGAACGCGATCACGCGCGACCTGTTCATGGCCGACGCGGACGCGCACTATGCCGTGATGACCGCCTACGACACGCCGGAATTCCCGCTCGCGTTCGCGCGCGACACGAAACCATGAAAACCTGGTTCCTTCGCCATGACGGACCAACCTGGCTGGTCGCGCTGGCGCTCTACGGCACCTGGGCGGCCGTCATCTGGTTCCATGCCAGCCTGCCGTGGTGGGTGATCCTGCCGGTGGGCGCGTACGTGGTCGCGTGGCATTTTTCGCTCCAGCACGAAGCCATCCATTCCTTCCTGTCCGCCCCGAAGTGGCTGCGTTGGGCCGTAGTGTTGCCGCCGGTGGGCCTGTGGCTGCCGTTCCCGCTCTACTACGCGGCGCATCGCAAGCATCACCAGAACACGCACCTGACCGAGCCGGGCGTGGACACCGAATCCGTTTACTGGAAAAAAGCCGACTGGGAGAAGCTCTCCGCGGCGCGGCGCGCAATTCTGATGGCAAACCAGACGCTTGCAGGGCGCGTCCTGGTGGGCCCGGTCCTGCGGCTCGAAAAGCTCGTGATCCGCGAAACGGCACGCGTGCGCGCCGGGGACTATTCGCACCTGCCGCACTGGGCCGCGCACGTGGTGATGGTGGCCGCGCTGTTCTGGTACATCTCCGGCGTCGCGGGCATGCCGTGGTGGCAGTACGTGGTGCTGATCGCCTGGCCGGCCTTCGGCCTGGGCTGGGTGCGCTCGTTCATCGAGCACCGCTACGGCGAGCGGCCCGGCCAGCGCACCGCGATCACCGAATCGAACGCGTTCTGGTCGCTGCTCTTCCTCAACAACAACCTGCACGCGGTGCACCACGTGTTCCCGAAAATGGCTTGGTTCGAGATCCCCGGCTACTGGCGGGCCAACCGCGACAAGGTCCTCGCGCACAACGGAAACTACCATTTCCGCGGCTACGGAGAGATCGCCCGCCGCTGGCTGTTCCGGCGCGTATTCGTGCCGGTCCATCCGCGATCCTGACGCGCGACTTGGTGTACGGCATCCGCGCTCGCTCTTGGGATATCCTAGTCAAAAGAGGAGGAATCAGAATGTCCAGGAACCTGATACTCGGCATCGCGATCGCAACCGGCGCGGCATTGCTCGCCGGATGCTCCCAGAAGAACGTGAGCTACAGCAAGGACGTCCAGCCGATTCTCACCAAGAATTGCTCGGATTGCCATGCGCCGGGCAAGCCCGGGTTCGCGGCCAGCGCCCTCGATACGACCACCTACCAGACGCTCATGAAAGGCGGGAAGTTCGGCCCGCTGGTGAAGCCCGGCGACGCCTTTACCAGCGCACTCAACATGCTGGTCGAAGGACGCGCGCACCCGTCCATCCGCATGCCGCACGGCAAGGAAAAGCTGTCGGATGCGGATATTGCGACGCTGAAGCTGTGGGTCAACGAAGGCGCGAAGAACAACTGAGCCCGGCCTGCGGGCGAAGGGCCGCCACGGCCCCTATTTGATCCCCGGCAGCCAGAGCACGATGGCCGGGAACGCAATCAGCAGCCCGAGCCGGATGATGTCCATCACGCAGAACCCAAGCACCCCCTTGTAGGTCTGCGCCATCGGCACGTCCTTGGCCATGCCGTTGATGAGGAAGAGGTTCAATCCGAACGGCGGGCTGATCATGCCGACCTCCACGCTGATCAGTACCAGGATGCCGAACCAGACGAGCAGCGCGTTCTGGCTCATCCCGAAATCCAGTCCCAGCAGCACCGGCACGAACACCGGCAGCGTCAACAGCACCATGGCCATGGATTCCATGAAGCAGCCGAGGATCAGGTAGATGACCACGATTACCACCATCACGAGCCACGGCGAGGCGTTCATCGACACCACCTGCCTCGACAGTTCCGTCGGCATCTGCGAGAGCGCGAGCGCGGCCGAGAACAGTTCCGCCCCCAGCAGGATGATGAACATCAGCGCCGTGGTCTCGGCGGTCGACAGCAACGACTCGTAGAACCCCTTCCAGCGCATGCCGCCGTAGACCACTGCGAGGATCGCGACGATGGCCGCGCCGATGGCCGCGGCTTCGGTCGGCGAGAACCAGCCGCGATAGATGCCCACGACCACCAGCAGGAAGGTGAGCCCCGCGGGCCACACGCCCGCCGTCGCGCGCCAGCGCTCCGCCCAAGAGGACTTCGGCAGTTGCGGCGCCGACTCCGGGAACCAGCGCACGTAGAGGTTCACCACGACCATGTATTGCACCGTGGCGATCAGGCCGGGGATTACGGCGGCGATGAACAACGCGCCGATCGACTGCTCCACGTAGACCGCGTAGATCACGAGGATGATCGAAGGCGGGATCAGGATCCCGAGCGTGCCGCCCGCGGCAAGCACGCCGGTGGTCAGCGCCTGCGAGTAGCCGAGTTTGCGCATCTCCGGCATCGCCACCTGCGACATGGTGGCCGCCGTGGCCAGCGACGAACCGCAGATCGCGCCGAATGCAGCGCACCCGCCGATGGTGGCCACGGCGAGGCCGCCGCGCCAGTGCCCGAACCAGGCGCGCCCGCCGCGGTACAGCGCGGCCGACAGGC
>JANNWA010000099.1:0-15705 GCA_031408275.1 Pseudomonadota bacterium | reverse complement strand
GTCTGGGACGGCTTCGACCCGGCGCTGATGACGCTGGCGAGCCCCGACCCGCAGGCCTTTCGGCCGCCGGAGGAAGCCAAGAACGTGCTCCAGGTCGGCTTGCCGACGAACTTCAAGGCCGCACGCTTCGAGCAGGAGGCTTTCACCGCGATCCTGCGCCGGCTCGAGGCCGACATCGACGCGGTGCGCTTCGACGACGGCCAGGGCGAGATCGAGATCCCGGTCAAACTGAAAGTGCACGAGTCGATCTTCGTGCCGCTCGCCAAGTGGCCGATGCTGATCGCCGGCAACTACCGCTGCATCCGCCCGGACAGGATGATCCCGATCAAGGAGGCAGTGCATGGCGACGTCGGCGAGTCGCGCAGGATCTATGACTGGGTCGCAGGACTTTGCACTGGACTCGGGGCTGCCGTGGACGACCTGGTGCCGTTCGAGAAGTACGCCTCCGCCGCGGCCGGGCTTGGCAAACCCTCGTCAGCGGCGCGCGCGCTCTTCGGCGGCGCCGAGCACATCGAGCGGGTGGACAGCCTCGTGCGGCGGATCGCCGGCCAGCGGGGCCTGCAGTCCGACACACTGCACGAAATCGTTTCGCTGATCGACGCGCGTCTCGGGATCAACCGCGCGCGGCGCAACCCGGCACCCCGGATCGAGGAGCTGGCGACCGCGGCTTAGGCTGGACCGCTACTCGCCCTGTTCGGCCCAGCGCAGGCTGCGGTGCACCGCCTCGCGCCAGCGACCGAGCAGGTCGGCTACCGCATGGGGCCGCATCTGCGGCTCGAAAGTGCGGTCGATCTCCCAGTGTGAGGCGATCTCCTCGCGCGATTTCCACACGTTGGTGGCCAGCCCCGCGAGGTAAGCGGCGCCGAGGGCGGTGGTTTCCTGCACTTTGGGCCGCAGCACCGGCACCTGCAGGATGTCGGCCTGGAACTGCATCAGGAGGTTGTTCGCCGTGGCGCCGCCGTCGACGCGCAGCTCGGTCAGCTTGCGCCCGGCATCGCGCTGCATCGCCTCGAGCAGGTCCGCGCTCTGGAAGGCGATGGACTCCAGCGCCGCGCGCGCGATGTGCTCGCGTCCCGAGCCGCGCGTGAGGCCCATGATGGTGCCGCGCGCATAGGGATCCCAGTGCGGCGCGCCGAGCCCCGTGAAGGCCGGCACGAGGTACACGCCGCCGTTGTCGGGCACGCTGGCCGCCAGCGATTCGATCTCGGCGGCGGACTTGAAAAAGCGCAGCTCGTCGCGCAGCCACTGCACCACCGCGCCGCCGACGCAGACGCTGCCTTCGAGCGCATATTCGCGCTCCACGTCCCGCGCATCGCGGCTGTGGCCCATCTGCGCGCATGAAGTAGTCAGGAGCCCGTTGCCCGAGGTCACGGCTTTGTCGCCCGTGTGCATCAGCATGAAGCAGCCGGTGCCGTAGGTGTTCTTGCCCATGCCGGCCTTGTGGCAGCCCTGCCCGAAAAGCGCGGCCTGCTGGTAGCCGGCGATGCCCGCGATCGTGACCGCCTCGCCGAGCACGTCGGGGGCGATCATCCCGAACGCGCCGGACGAGGCGAGCACGTCGGGCAGGATGGCGCGCGGCACGCGCAGGATTTCGAGCAGTTCCTCGTCCCAGTCGCCCTTGTGGATGTCGAACAGCATCGTGCGCGAGGCGTTCGACGGGTCGGTGACGTGCAGGCGGCTCTGCGACAGGTTCCAGGCAAGCCAGGTGTCGACGGTGCCGAAGGCGAGTTCGCCGCGCTCGGCGCGGGCGCGCGCGCCGGGGATGTTGTCGAGCATCCACGCAACCTTGGTGCCGCTGAAATACGGGTCGAGCACGAGGCCGGTCTTGTTCTTGATGAGGTTTTCGACGCCGGATTCGCGCAGTTCGGCGCACTTGGCCGCGGTGCGGCGGTCCTGCCAGACGATGGCGTTGTGGAGCGGCTCGCCCGTCTGGCGATCCCAGACGATCGTGGTCTCGCGCTGGTTGGTGATGCCTGCGGCGACGATCTCCGCGGAGCCGATGTCGCCGCGCTCAAGCGCTTCGCGCGCGACATCCCGCTGCGATTCGAAGATCTCCACGGGATCATGCTCGACCCAGCCGGGCCTGGGGTAGATCTGGCGGATTTCGCGCTGCGCGCTGGAGACACGCGCGCCTTCCTCGTTGAACACGATGGCGCGCGAACTGGTGGTGCCTTGGTCGAGGGCGAGTATGTATTTCATGTTTTGCAACAGCAGGTTGGAATTCTAGCAGTGGTAAAATCCGGCGCATTGCAGCAATCGCAGGTCCGCCTTCAATGCCCCTCCCGATCCAGGACGTAGAGCGCGAACTCACGCATACCCGCCGCGTCCGCTTCGAAGGCTACAAGCGCGCCGACGGCCTCTGGGACATCGAAGGCCACATCACGGACGTCAAGAACCACGACTTCCATTTGCAGACCGGCGTGCGGCGCGCCGGGCTTCCAGTGCACGACATGGCGGTGCGCCTGACGATCGATACTAAACTCAATGTCGTCGCAGCGGTGGCCGTGTCGGATGCGGTACCCTACCCGGGGGGATGCGACACAATTGTCCCGGAGTACGGGAAACTGGTCGGCCTCAACCTGATGCACGGGTTCAGGAAGCGGGTGAGGGAACTGCTGGGCGGCGTGCACGGCTGCACGCACATCACCGAGCTGCTCGGTTTTTTCCCGACGGCGGCGATTCAGACGTTCGCGGGGGAGCGCCGGCAGGCGCCCGAAGACGGCACCAAGCCGTTCCAGATCGATCAGTGCCATGCTCTTGAATCAGGCTCCGAAACCGTGCGCAGGATGTATCCGAAGTGGTTTAGAAAGAAGACTGTCGAAAACGTACAGGGATAGAAGAACATGAAGATCCACGAGTATCAGGGCAAGGAGCTGTTCCGGAAGTACGGCGTGGTCACGCCGCGCGGCACGCCCTGCTTTTCCGTCGACGAGGCGGTTGCGGCGGCCCAGGCGCTGGGCGGCAAGGTCTGGGTGGTAAAGGCCCAGATCCACGCCGGCGGCCGCGGCAAGGGCGGCGGTGTCAAGGTGGCAAAGTCGCTCGAGGAGGTGCGCGCGCGCGCCACCGAGATCCTCGGCATGCAGCTGGTCACGCACCAGACCGGGCCGCAGGGCCAGAAGGTGCGGCGCCTGCTGGTCGAAGAGGGTGCGTCCATCTTGCAGGAGCTCTACATCGGCATGGTCGTGGACCGCGGCACGCAGCGCGTGGCGCTGATGGCGAGCTCCGAGGGCGGCATGGACATCGAGGAGGTGGCCGCGCACACGCCGGAGAAGATCCACAAAGTGCTCATCGATCCGGGCGTGGGACTCACCGACGCCCAGGCCGAGGACATGGCGAAGAAGATCGGCATTGCCGCGCCGCTGGTGCCGCAGGCCCGCGACATGCTCAAGTCGCTGTACCAGTGCTTCTACGACACCGACGCGTCGCTGGCCGAAATCAACCCGCTGATCACCACCGGCGAGGGCAAGGTGATCGCGCTCGACGCCAAGCTCAACTTCGACGACAACGCACTGTTCCGGCATCCGGAGATCGTCGCGATGCGGGACCTGGACGAGGAAGACCCCGCCGAGGTCGAGGCGTCCAAGTACGACCTCAACTACATCCAGCTCGACGGCAACATCGGCTGCCTCGTGAACGGCGCGGGCCTCGCGATGGGGACCATGGACATCATCAAGGTCTACGGGGGGTCGCCGGCCAACTTCCTCGATGTCGGCGGCGGCGCCACGAC
Source organism: Pseudomonadota bacterium (assembly GCA_031408275.1). Classification (GTDB taxonomy): domain Bacteria; phylum Pseudomonadota; class Gammaproteobacteria; order Burkholderiales; family SG8-39; genus SZAS-79. The sequence continues at coordinate 11,978 of JANNWA010000099.1, read as the reverse complement.
GGAGAAAGTGACCGAGGCCTTCAAGATCATGCTGAAGAGCCCGGGGCTCAAGGCCATCCTCGTGAACATCTTCGGCGGCATCATGAAATGCGACGTCATTGCAGCAGCGTGCGTCGAGGCCGCCCGGCAGGTGAAGCTGTCGGTGCCGCTCGTATGCCGGCTGGAGGGCACGAACGTGGAACTGGGCAAGAAGATCCTCGCCGATTCCGGCCTGCCGATCATTTCCGCCAACAGCATGTCTGACGCCGCGCAGAAAGTCGTGGCCGCCGCCGCGGGGAAAAAATGAGCATCCTGATCGACAAGAACACCCGGGTGATGACCCAGGGCATCACCGGCAAGACCGGCCAGTTCCATACGCGCATGAGCCGCGAGTACGCCAACGGCAAAAATTGCTACGTGGCCGGGGTCAACCCCAAGAAGGCCGGCGAGGACTTCGAGGGCATCCCGATCTTCGCCAGCGCCAAGGAAGCGAAAGACAAGACCGGCGCCAACGTTTCGGTGATCTACGTGCCGCCGCCCTTCGCGGCCGCGGCAATCGACGAGGCGGTGGAGGCCGGGCTCGACCTCGTCATCTGCATCACGGAAGGCATCCCGGTGCGCGACATGATCAACACCAAGTACAAGATGATCGGCAAGAAGACCGTCCTCATCGGACCGAACTGCCCGGGCCTGATAACGCCCGACGAAATCAAGATCGGCATCATGCCGGGCCACATCCACAAGAAAGGCCCGATCGGCGTGGTGTCGCGCTCCGGCACGCTCACGTACGAAGCGGTCGGGCAGTTGATGGAGCTCGGGCTGGGGCAGTCGTCGTGCGTGGGCATCGGCGGCGACCCGGTCAACGGCCTCAAGCACATCGACGTCATGAGGATGTTCAACGACGACCCGGCCACCGAGGCGGTAATCATGGTCGGCGAGATCGGCGGCTCGGACGAGGAAGACTGCGCGCGCTGGATCAGGGCGAACATGAAAAAGCCGGTGGTCGGTTTCATCGCCGGCCTCACCGCGCCCCCGGGCAAGCGCATGGGCCACGCCGGGGCGATCATCTCCGGCGGCAAGGGCACCGCGCAGGAAAAGCTCGCGGTGATGGAGGAGTGCGGCATCAAGGTGACGCGCAACCCCGGCGAGATGGGCAAGACCCTGAAGTCGGTCCTGAAGTAGACGGGCGGCAGGTTGGATAACAGTGCTTCGCCCGCGGCAGCGGGCCCCGCGGTCGTGCCCGCATCGGTTCCGGCCGGGCGTTTCGCCGTCCTGCCCTATGCGGCGACGATCTTCCTGTCGTCGTTCCTCTTGTTTCTGGTGCAGCCTATCATCGCCAAGCAGATCCTGCCGTGGTTCGGCGGCTCGGCCGCGGTGTGGACGACTTGCCTCGTGTTCTTTCAGGCCGTGCTGCTCGCCGGCTACGGCTATGCGGACCTGACCACGCGCCTCGGGTTGCGCCGGCAGGCGCTGCTGCACGTGGGGCTGCTCGTCGTTTCGCTATCTTTCATTCCGATTCTCGCGTCAACGGGCTGGAAGCCGCAGGGGGATGAGGAGCCGGTCGGGCGCATCCTGCTCTTGCTCGCGGCGACGATCGGGCTGCCGTACTTCCTGCTGTCCACCACCACGCCGCTCCTGCAGGCCTGGTACTGGCAGCGCTTCCGCGTAGCCGTGCCGTACCGCCTGTTTGCGTTGTCGAATTTCGCTTCGCTGCTCGCGCTGATCGGCTTTCCGGTGCTGTTCGAGCCGTACTTCACCCTCCCGCAACTGGGCTGGGGGTGGTCGGCGCTGTATGCGGCGCTGATCGTGCTCTGCGGCACCACGGCCTGGCGCTCGATGCGTGCGATCGTCGCGCTGCCGGCGGCGGGCGAGGGCGCGGCGAAGGCTGCCGCACCGCTGTCGGGCGGAGTTCAGTTCGCCTGGATGGGCCTTGCGGCGCTGGCCTCGGTGATGTTGCTGGCCGTCAGCAACCATGTAACCCAGAACATCTCGAGCGTGCCTTTCCTGTGGGTGCTGCCGCTCGCCCTGTACCTGCTCACGTTCATTCTCGCGTTCGACCATCCGCGCTGGTACCTGCGCGCGCCGCTACTGGTGCTGCTGGGCGTGCTGACGCCGTGGATGGCGTGGGAGATTTCGTCGCTGACGCTCGTGGTCGCGGTCCCGCTGTACTTCACCGGCATGTTCGTCGCCTGCATGGTGTGCCACGGGGAACTCGCGCGCCTCAAGCCCGATCCGCGGCACCTCACGCGGTTCTACCTGATGATCTCGGTGGGCGGCGCCGTGGGTGCGGTGCTGGTGGCGATCGCGGCGCCACTGTTGCTGCCGGGCTATTTCGAGCTCGGAATCGCGCTGGTGCTGCTGGCCCTGCTGCTGCCGTACCGGCTGGCGGGCCTCGCCCGTATCGCCGGCCTGGCCGTGGCGGCGCTGACCCTCGGGCTGGTGGTGCGCGGCGCGCTGGAGTACACCAGCGACGTGCGCGTCATGGAGCGGGATTTCTACGGCGTGGTACGCACGCGCGACCGTCCCGAACCGGTGCCCTACCGCGCGATGTACCACGGCGCGATCATGCACGGCGGCCAACTGCTCGGCGAGGCCTACCGCAATACGCCGGCCGACTACTTCGGGCCGACCTCGGGCTACGGGCGCGTGTTCGCGGCGTTGCGCGAGATGGAGCCGAAGCGCGCGCGCGACATCGGCGTGATCGGCCTGGGCGCCGGCGTGATCGCCTCGTACGGGCGGCCGGGCGACACACTGGTGTTCTACGAGATCAGCCCGCGCGTGGTCGATATCGCGAAGCGCGAGTTCACGTTCCTCAAGGACACGGCCGCGAAGACCTCGCTGGTGATGGGCGACGGGCGCCTGAGCCTGGAGAGGGAAGCGCCCAAGGGCTACGACGTGCTCGGCATCGACGCGTTTTCGGGTGACTCGATCCCGATGCACCTCATCACGCGCGAGGCGATGGCGCTGTACGCCAAGCACATCAAGCCCGACGGTGTGATCGTCTTCCAGGCGACCAACCGCTACGTGGACCTGCCGCCCGTGATCAAGCGCCTGGCGGCGGAGCTGGGCTTCGAGGCGGTGCTCGTTTCGGACTACCCTGAGGAAGACGCGAACGGGCCCGGGTTCTGGCGTTCTTCCACCGACCAGGTGCTGGTCACGCGCAACAAGGCGATCCTCGCCTCGAAGCACCTGCAGGACGCGGCGGTGGCCATCGCGGACCGCGCGGACCTGCCGGCGTTCACCGACGCGCACCACAACCTGCTCAGGATCCTGAAGTAGTATTTGTTAATTAAGGAATGCATATTGACCGGAGACCGGCTCCCATAGCTGATCTTTGATACTTAAAGTTAATAAAGTATAGCGAGTCGAACAGCCATGCCAGCCGACGCGCAGAGCCCGTTTCTCGAACGCCTCGATGCCGAGGCGCGCGACCTGCTGCTCTCCGTGGCACGGCAGGTGTCGTTCGTTAAGGGCGCCAGGCTGGTGCGGCACGGCGAGCCGGCCCGCGGCGCCTGGCTGCTGCGGGAAGGTCTGGCCGAGGCGGTGGTCCTGATGCCGGGCGGCGAGTCCCTGACGGTGGCGCAGCTCGCGGCGGGCAGCGTCTTCGGCGAAATGGCGCTGCTCGATCACGGCGCATGCACCGCCACGGTCAGCGCGGTGTCCAATGTGGATGGCTGGTTCGTCGAGCGCAACGATTTCCGCGCGCTGGTCGCCCAGCGCCACCCGGCTGCGCTGCGGATCCAGCACGCGATCACGTTGATACTTTCGGACAAGCTCCGGCAGCTGAACGCGAAGGTGCTCTCGTGTCCGTCCACGGAGGACCGCCCGGCGCGGGACGCCGGCGCGACGGGTGATCCGCTTGACGGCCTGGCGCGCTCGACGCGGGCGGCGTTCGACTGGCGCTCGTTCCTGCCCCGGCTGCCGATGTTCGAGGGGTTCGACGCAGACGAGATCGACGACGTGGCGGCCGCAGGCAGGTTGGTGGACCTGCTGCGCGGGGCGCCTGTGTTCCTCGCCGGTCAGCCGGCCGGCGCGTCGTTTCTGGTCGTGCGCGGGGCGGTCGAAGTGGTTGCGCGCCACGCGGCGTTAGAGCGGCGGCTTGCCGTACTCGGGCCCGGACAGCTGTTCGGGTTCATGAGCATGCTGGAAGGTCTCCCGCACGGCGTTGCCTGTTACGCCCGCGAGCCGGCCCTGCTGCTCGAGATCCCCCGGTCGGGCTTCGAGGCGCTCTACATGGGCGGCGACCCGGTGGCTTCCAAGCTGCACCGCGCGGTGCACCACAGCCTGCTCGGTTCGCTTGCCCAGACCAACCGCCGCCTGGCGCGGCTGATAAGCGAGCTTCGGCTGTCGCTGGCGCACGAGCGGCACGCCGAGCTCTCGGCCGCGTATCACGGTCAATTGGTGGCCGGAGAGCAGGCGCCCGGCCGGCCATGAACCTCGACCCTGCGGCCGCCAGGCAGGCCGCCTGCGAATATTGCTATAGCGCGGACGCGCTTGCGCTGCGCGCGGCCCTGTGTTTCGACGGGGCGCGTGTCGCCGATTTCGTTGCGCGCGGCTGGTGGCGCGACGATACCCTGACGAAATGGCTGGCACGGCACGTGGCGGAACGCCCGGAGGCTGCAGCGCTCGTACATGCCGGCAGCGTCGTTCCCTGGCGCGAGCTCGGAGCGCGCGTCGCGGGCTTCGCTGCCGGGTTGCAGCGCGCGGGAGTGGCACGCGGCGAGGTTGTGGCGGTGCAGTTGCCCAACCTGCCGGAGTTCGTCGTCGCCTACCTCGCGATCCTGCGCCTCGGCGCTGTCATGACGACCATCCACATGCCTTACCGCGGCGCCGAGTTCGAAACCCTGCTGCGCCACAGCCGCGCGACCGCGATCGTCTGCCTCGGGCAGGCGAAGGACTGGTCGCCTGCGGCGGCTGCTCTGGCGCTGCGCAGTGCGGTGCCGACATTGCGCGCGGTCATAGCGCTGGGTGCCCCGCCCGAAGGCGCGCTTGCCTATTCTGCGGTGCAGGCCGCCCCCGCTGTCGAGATCCGCGACCTGCCGGAACCGGCTGCCGGCGACCCGATCCTGCTGCTCTACACGTCCGGCACGGCCTCGGCGCCCAAGGCGGTACCGCATAACTCGCATACGCTGCTCTCGAATGCGCGGCTGGGCGTGCCCGAGCATCGCGTCGGGCCGGAGGACCGGATTCTTTCGGCGGCGCCGTTCTCGCACCTGTTCGGACTGTATGCGCTGCATGTCTGCATGGCAGCCGGCGCGACCGCGGTGTTGTTGCCGGCATTCACGCCACCCGACCTCGCGCAAACGATCGATCTGGGCAAACCGACGGCCTTGTGGACTGCGCCTGCGCACATCGCCGCCTGCCGCGCCGGCGGCCTGTTCGACAGGCTGGATTTTTCCTCCCTGCGCCTGGCGATCATGTCGGGCAGCGCCTGTCCGCCGGAACTGGTGCGCTGGTTCGCGGCCCGGTTGCCCGGCTGCGCGGTAACCCAGCTCTGGGGCATGACCGAAACCCAGGCTGCCCTGTATACGCGCCCCGGGGATCCGCTGGAGGTCGCGGCGGGCAGCGCGGGCCGGCCCAGCCCCGGCACGGAGGTGCGCGTGGTGGCTGCGGACGAAGGGACATGCGCGCCGGGAGAGGAAGGCGAGCTCCAGGTGCGCGGATGCCTGATGTTTCCCGGATTTTTCGACAATGCGGCCGCCAACGCGACGGCGTTCGCGCCCGGCGGTTGGTACCGCACGGGGGACCTCGCGACCATGGATGCGGCCGGCAATGTGGCCATCACGGGGCGGGAAAAGGACCTCATCAACCGGGGCGGGCACAAGTTCAACCCGCGCGACGTCGAAGACCTGCTCGATTCACATCCGAAAGTCCTGCAGTCGGCGATCGTGCCCATGCCCGATCCGGTGCTGGGCGAAAAGGCCTGCTGTTTCGTGACGCTTCGTCCGGGCGTGGACGGCGCGACGCTCGAGGAACTCGTCGCTTACCTGGCCGAGCGCAACATCGCGAAGATGAAGTTTCCCGAGCGGCTGGTGGTCGTGGACGAAATGCCGCTCACGCCCACGCGCAAGATCATCAAGTCCCGGTTGCGCTTTCCAACCTAGCGCGGGTCACGACGGTTCGCTGATCCCGTCGACCAGACGCTGGATCGCTTCGCAGAAGGCCGCGACGCCATCACCCTTGGCTATGACGTCGTGCACTCCTGCCGGTGCGGCGCTTCTAGTCCAGGTAACTCAGCGACACGGCCGGGCGGCCGTTCTTGATCTCCGCGTGCAGCATCGCGTACTCGGGCACTTCGACCCAGGCGGCGGTATCGCGCGTGAGGGGTTCCGAGGCGATCAGGATCGAGTCGGCCTCCTCGATGCCGCCGGTCATCCTCCATTCGTCGCCGTGCAGCGCGTAATCGCGGCCGGCGGTGTACCAGAGGCTGAGGTAGGACAGGTTCGCTTCGTGCAGGCGGGCGGCATCCTCGGTCGCATAGCAGCCATAGTCGAAGCAGTACCGCACGGCCACGAGCTGGTGGCCGTCCGCGAGGAACAGGTTGAGCGAGGAGGACGTGGCAATGCCGGCTTCGGCGCGCACCTCGCGCAGGATGGCCAGCGCACGCCCGACCGCCGCGGTCAACTCGTCCCGGCCGGGGAGGCGGTGCGGGTCGGGCAACTGGGACACGACCAGCGCGTAGACCCATTCGCTGTCGGTGGTGCCGTGCACCTGCGCGGCGAATTCCGGCTTCACGTGGTGGGCAAGCAGCGGTTTCATTGCCGCGAACCGCGCGAGGTCGCCGTTGTGCGCGAGCACCAGCGGCACCCCCGCGAAATGGAACGGATGCACGTTCTGGAGGGAAATCTCGACCCGCGTGCTGTAAGCCACGCCGCGCACGTGGGCGAGCACGCAGTCGGCGCGGATCTTCTCGGCGAGGCCCTTGAGGTTGCGGTCGAACACCGGCAGCGACTGCGAGTAGTAGGAGTAGGGCCGCTGCGGATCCGCCGTGGCCGGGTCCCAGGCGCGCATTCCGAACCCCGCCAGGTTCAGCATGTGCAGCATCTTCGGCATGTAGCTCTGGCGCACCAGGGCCGAGTCGGGCTGGAACAGCAGATTGTCCAGCAGCACCGGCTTGCCGAGGTAGAGGAGGGCTCTGCACATTGCGGAACTACAGCAGGGCGCTTGACCGCAGTCAAGATTCCGTCACCGCCTGTGCCGGATAATGCCCGGTAGACCAGGAGGCAGCACAAGATGGGTGGTTCCGACAATTCGATCCCGCTCGGCCGTGGCGCCGCGGGGTCCGCAGCATCTTCTTCGGCGCGCAAGCGCGGCTCGCCCAAGGGTCGCCGGGTCGACCCGCAGGCACTCGGAGAGGTGCGCAAGCTGCTCGGCGGGGCGTTGCGCCGCCGCGACCTGCTGATCGAACACCTGCACAAGATCCAGGATGCGTACGGCCATCTTTCGGCGGTGCACCTTGCCGCGCTCGCGCAGGAAATGCGCATGGCGATGGCCGAGGTCTACGAAGTGGCAAGCTTCTACCACCACTTCGACATCGTGAAGGAGGGCGAAACGGCGCCCGCCGCGCTCACGGTACGAGTGTGCGATTCCCTCTCCTGCGAAATGGCCGGCGCGAAGGAACTGCTGAGGAAACTCCCGGAGCTGCTCGGCAAGGACGTGCGGGTGATCCCGGCGCCCTGCGTCGGGCGCTGCGAATCGGCCCCGGCGGTCGTGGTCGGGCAGAACCCGGTGCTGGAGGCCACGGTGGAGACGGTGGCGCGCCATGTGCGAGGGCGCCTGACCAAGAGCTTCGAGCCGAAGTACATTGACTACGCGGCGTATCGGAAGGCGGGCGGGTATGCCCTGATCGCCGATTGCCTGGCGGGCAAGCTCACCCGTGAAGGGATCACCAAGGTCATGGAGGACTCGAGCCTGCGCGGCCTGGGCGGCGCGGGTTTTCCGACCGGGCGCAAGTGGCGGCTGGTGGCGGCCGAGCCCGAGCCGCGCAACATGGCCGTGAACATCGACGAGGGTGAGCCCGGCACCTTCAAGGACCGCTTCTATCTCGAGCGCGACCCGCACCGCTTCCTCGAAGGCATGCTGCTGGCCGCGTGGGCGGCGGGGGTGGGCGAGATCTGGATCTACCTGCGTGACGAATACGCCGGCTGCCGCGCGGTGCTCGAGCGGGAACTGGCGAAGCTGAAGAAGGACCCCCCCTGCGCGCTGCCGCCGATCCACCTGCGGCGCGGCGCCGGGGCCTACATCTGCGGCGAAGAGTCCGCGATGATCGAGTCGATCGAGGGCAAGCGCGGGATGCCGCGCCTGCGCCCGCCGTACGTGGCCCAGGTCGGGCTGTTCGGTTACCCGACGCTCGAGCACAACATGGAAACCGTCTACTGGGTGCGCGAGATCCTCGAAAAGGGCGCGGCGTGGTTTGCCTCGCACGGTCGCAACGGCCGCAAGGGCCTGCGTTCGTTCTCGGTTTCGGGTCGCGTGAAGAAACCCGGCGTGCACCTGGCGCCGGCGGGGATCACGGTAAACGAGTTGATCGCGCAATACTGCGGCGGCATGCAGGCGGGCCATGAGTTCTACGCGTATCTGCCCGGCGGCGCTTCGGGTGGAATCCTGCCCGCCGCGATGGGCGACGTGCCCCTCGACTTCGACACCCTGCAGCCTCACGGATGCTTCATCGGGTCGGCGGCGGTCATCATCCTGTCGCAGAAGGACAAAGCTACCGACGCGGCGAAGAACCTGCTCCGGTTCTTCAAGGACGAGTCCTGCGGCCAGTGCACCCCGTGCCGGGTAGGCACGGCCAAGGCGCTGGCGCTCATGGACTCGCCGAATTGGAACCAGCCGCTGCTCAAGGAACTCTCGGCTGCGATGATGGATGCGTCGATCTGCGGCCTCGGGCAGGCCGCGCCGAACCCCGTGCTGAGCGTGATGAAATTCTTCCCGCAAGAGGTGGCGTGATGGAAAGAGTGGGCACCGAGCAACTGGCCACGATGCCGGTCGAGTTCAAGTTGAACGGCCGCACCGTGGTCGGTCGCCCCGACGAGACGATCATCGAGACCGCGAAGAAGAACGGCATCGATATCCCGCACCTGTGCTACATGCCCGGGCTGCGCCCGGACGGCAACTGCCGCGCGTGCGTGGTCGAGATCAAGGGCGAGCGCGTGCTGGCCCCGTCCTGCTGCCGCTATCCGAAGGATGGCATGGAGGTGACCACCGACAGCGAACGCGCGAAGCTTTCGCAGAAAATGGTGCTCGAACTGCTGCTATCGGACATGCCCGAGAAAGAGTACCGCCTCGATTCCGAACTCGACCAGTGGGCCGCGAGGCTCGCGGTCGGCCTGCCGCGCTTCCCGGGCCGCAAGGCGCCCGCGGCGGACGTGTCGCATCCGGGGATTGCGGTCAACCTCGACGCCTGCATCCAGTGCACCCGGTGCGTGCGCGCGTGCCGCGAAGAACAGGTCAACGACGTGATCGGCTACGCCTTCCGCGGCGAGCATTCCAAGATCGTGTTCGACTTCGACGACCCGATGGGTGCGTCCACCTGCGTGGCCTGCGGCGAATGCGTCCAGGCTTGCCCGACCGGCGCCCTGATGCCGGCGCGCGAGGCGGGCCTGGCCGAAATCGACAAGACGGTCGAGTCGCTCTGCCCGTTCTGCGGCGTGGGCTGCCAGCTCACGTATCACGTCGAGAAGAACGTCATCAAGTTCGTGACCGGCCGCGACGGCCCGGCCAACCACGGGCGGTTGTGCGTCAAGGGACGCTACGGCTTCGACTACGCGCACCATCCGCAGCGACTCACCAAGCCGCTCATCCGCAAATCCGGTGTGCCCAAGTCCGCGAGCTTCACGGTCGACCCGGCCAACTGGAAGGAGGCTTTTCGCGAGGCGAGCTGGGAAGAGGCGCTGGAAGTCGCCGCCAAGGGCCTGCGCGACATCCGCGATGCCGGCGGCAAGGGCGAGGGCCGCTATGCGCTCGCCGGGTTCGGGTCGGCCAAGGGCTCCAACGAGGAGGCGTACCTGTTCCAGAAGCTGGTGCGCACCGGGTTCGGTTCGAATTACGTCGACCACTGCACGCGCCTGTGCCATGCCTCGTCCGTGTCGGCGTTGCTCGAAGGCGTGGGATCCGGCGCGGTGTCCAACCAGGTGAGCGACGTGCTGAAGGCCGAGGTGGTGTTCGTCATCGGCGCCAACCCCACGGTCAACCATCCGGTGGCTGCGACGTGGATGAAGAACGCCGCGAAGAACGGCGTGAAGCTGATCATCGCCGACCCGCGCAGGACCGAGCTCGAGCGGCATGCGACGCACTTCCTGCAGTTCAATCCAGACACCGATGTCGCGATGCTCAACGCGATGATCCACACGATCATCGACGAGGGCCTCGTGAACGAAGCTTTCATCCGCGACCGCACCAGCGGCTACGAGGCGCTGAAGGAGAACTCGAAGCAGTACTCGCCCGAAAAGATGGCGCCGATCTGCGGCATCCCGGCCGAGACGCTGCGCGAGGTCGCGCGCCTGTACGCCACCTCGAAAGGCTCGATGATCCTGTGGGGAATGGGCATTTCGCAGCACGTGCACGGCACCGACAACGCGCGCTGCCTCATAGCGCTGACGCTGATGACCGGCCAGGTCGGGCGGCCCGGCACGGGGCTGCACCCGCTGCGCGGGCAGAACAACGTGCAGGGGGCTTCGGACTCCGGCCTGATCCCGATGATGTTCCCGGACTACCAGCGCGTGGACAACCCCGAGGCCAACGAGCGCTTCGAAAAGCTGTGGGGCGCGAAGCTCGACACCAAGCCGGGGCTGACCGTGGTCGAGATCATGGACGCGGCCTATGCGGGCAAGGTGCGTGGCATGTACATCATGGGCGAGAACCCGGCGATGTCGGATCCGGACGTCGGTCATGCTCGCGAGGCGATGGCCAGGCTGGAGCACCTGGTGGTGCAGGACATCTTCCTGACGGAGACCTGCTACCTGGCCGACGTGGTGCTGCCGGCGACCGCGTTTCCGGAAAAGGACGGCACTTTCACCAACACCGACCGCATGGTTCAACTCGGCCGCAAGGCGATCGATGCGCCCGGCGATGCGAAACCGGATCTCTGGATCATCTGCGAGCTGGCGCGGCGCATCGGCCTGGACTGGAATTACAAGCACCCGAAAGAAGTCTTCAACGAGATGCGCAAGGGCATGAACTCGATCGCCGGCATCACCTGGGAGCGGCTCGAGCGGGATTCCTGCGTCATCTATCCGTGCGAGAACGAAGGCGATCCAGGCCAGCCGGTGGTCTTTACCGAGGTGTTTCCGACCGCCACTGGCCGCGCAAAATTCGTCCCGGCAGACCTGATTTCCGCCGATGAGCGCCCGGACGAGGAGTACCCCACGGTCCTCATCACCGGCCGCCAGCTCGAACATTGGCACACCGGCGCGATGACGCGCCGGGCGGGGGTGCTGGACGCCCTAGAGCCGGAACCGGTTTGCTCCATCCACCCGCTCGACCTGGCGGGCCTGGGCGCAAAACCGGGCGAAATCATCACGGTGCAGTCGCGGCGCGGCAGGATATCTCTTTATGCGCGCGCGGACGAAGGCACGCCGCGCGGCGTGGTCTTCATTCCGTTCGCGTTTTACGAGGCGGCGGCGAACATGCTCACCAACCCCAAGCTCGACCCGTTCGGCAAGATCCCCGAGTTCAAGTATTGCGCGGTGAAGGTCACGCGGGGCGGGGCGGTGCCGGGCAATCCGGGCTACGGCAAGGGCAGTACGCTCAAAACGATGTACGGCTGAACCGCCGGCTTGATTTCTGTCAAGGGCGCGGCGGCGGCCGCGCCCCTATAGTTGCGCGATCCAACCAATCAAAAGTACCCAGGAGACTTCCTCATGCCGTCGGATATCGAAATCGCCCAAGCAGCGACGATGCAGCGCATCAACAAGGTCGCGCTCGAGAAGCTTGGCATTGCGGAAGAGCACCTGGAGCCTTACGGGCACTACAAGGCGAAAGTCTCGTTCGAATATCTC
>JANNWA010000098.1:0-1777 GCA_031408275.1 Pseudomonadota bacterium | reverse complement strand
CGCAGTGATGTCCTTGGGGATGTCCACCAGCACCGGCCCCGGCCGCCCGGTGGTGGCCAGGTAGAAGGCCTTCTTGATCGTCGGCGCGAGGTCCGCGACATCCTTCACGAGGAAGTTGTGCTTCACGCATGGGCGGGTGATGCCGACCGTGTCGACCTCCTGGAACGCGTCCAGGCCGATCGCGTGCGTCGGGACCTGGCCGACGAGGATCACCATCGGGATCGAGTCCATGTAGGCGGTGGCGATGCCGGTCACCGCGTTGGTGAGGCCGGGCCCGGAAGTCACCAGGCAGACGCCGACTTTGTTGCTCGCGCGCGAGTACCCGTCGGCCGCATGCGCCGCGCCCTGCTCGTGCCGCACGAGCACATGCTTCACCTTGTCCTGCTTGAAGAGCTCGTCGTAGATGTACAGCACCGCCCCGCCGGGGTAGCCGAACACATGCTCTACCCCCTCTTCCTGCAGGCAGCGAACGACGATCTCTGCGCCGGTGAGCTCTACGCCTTTGACTCTGTCCATGGGCTTTGGGTAAGTTGCGGAAAACCTTGAACGTTAACCAGATGTTGCGCTGCGGTCAAGGCTGGCCGCAGCGCCGAGCAGCGAACCGGTGCTTTTGATACCATGGCCGAGAAACCCGGACGGCAGCATGGCCGGGCAATCGAGAGGGGATCCCCTGGCCTCACCCAGTGAACTATCGGCCTTCCTCGCCGGCGCGGAAAGGCGGGCCTTCAAACAGGCCGTATTCGCGGTGCGCAACGAAGAGGCCGCACTCGATATCGTCCAGGACGCCATGCTCAAGCTGGCGGAAAAATACGGCGACAAGCCGTCGGCCGAACTTCCCCTGCTGTTCCAGCGCATCCTGCAGAACACCATAAGAGACTACTACCGGCGCCAGAAAGTGCGCTCGCTTTGGGGAACCCTGCTGGGGTCCCTGGGCGCCGGCCGGGACGGCGACGAAGGCGACTTCGATCCGCTTGAAACTTTACGAGTGGACCCGCGGTCAGAGAGTGAGCGCCCCCCATGGGAACAGCTTGAGAGAAAACAACTTATTGAAATCATTGAATATGAGGTGTCGCAGCTTCCGGAACGTCAACGCGAAGCGTTCCTGATGCGTTACTGGGAGGAATTGGACGTCGCGGATACCGCAAAGTCGATGGGCTGCTCGGAGGGAAGCGTGAAAACGCATTGCTCCCGGGCGACGCATGCATTGGCGGCAGCCTTGCGCAAGAAAGGCATAACCCTATGACGTTATTGAGACTTCGGAAACAATCATGAACGAGCCGCAATTCGGGAACAAGGTCCGCCAAATCCTCAATGAGGGAACCCGGCTCGACGAAAAGGCGCTCGTGCGCCTGCGCGTGGCCAGAGAGGAAGCCCTGAGGCACCAGCGGGTCGAGCAACCCGCAACCGCCTTGGCTTGGGCGGGCGGCCTCCTGGGCAGCTTCGGAGGGTTCGCCGGTGTTTCGTTCCGGCTGGTCCTGCCCCTCGCGGTCCTGGTGGGCGGCCTGTTGGCGATCAACCACTGGCAACAGAACTTGCGGGTGGCGGAGGTAGAGGAAATCGACGCGCTGCTGCTGACCGATGAGTTACCGCTGGATGCTTATCTCGACAGGGGATTCGAGGCGTGGCTCAAGAAGCGTTCGCCGCTCTGAGTTACGCGGCTTTGCGGGAGCGCGCCTCGGCGCCCCGGCGCATGAGGGCCGCCCTGGGTCGATTCCAGCGGCTGGCAATGGCCTGCCTCGCCTTGATGTTTTGCTGCACCTCGCTGGCGGCACGCCCG
>JANNWA010000097.1:0-2415 GCA_031408275.1 Pseudomonadota bacterium | reverse complement strand
CAGGTATCCGCGAACCCGAGCAGCCGGTAGACCTCGCGCCCCGCCGGGGTGGCGTCGAGGATGGCGGTCAGGTTTTGCGCCGCGAGGGACTGCATCGCGAGCCCCATGACCCGCGTGGCGAGGCCCTGGCGCCGGCGCGCGCCGGTCACCAGCACCATGCTGATCCAGCCGAACCCGCCGCTGGCAAAGGGCAGCGCGAGAGAAGTCGCGACTATCGTCCCTGCCGGATCGACGAGCCCGAATCCTTCGCCCAGAACGAGCATCGTGCGCCAGTCGTCGGCGGTCTGGTTCCAGTTCGCCTCGGCCGACAGGGCTACGCAGCCGGAAACATGCTCCGCGCCCAACCGTATTTCCGATAGCGCCTCAGTACTTCCCATCGCGCGTCGAGAAGTGCGTGTCCTTGCCCAGGCTCGGCATGCCGCGCATCACCCAGTCGGCGACCCAGTCGATCATCCTGGCCAGCGGCACCTGCGGCGCACCGAGCACCTTTTGCGTCAGCGCCGTATCGATTAGCAACGCGGTGGGCGCCTCGCTGCCGGTCACGACCGCCGCCTTGCCCATGCGCTTGCCGAACTCCTCTGCCAGCCAGCGCACGCTGACCACTTCCGGGCCGGATACGTTATAGGGCGTGGCGGGCGTCGTGGCGTGGGCCAGCAGGCGCAGTGCCTGCTCGTTGGCCTCGCCCTGCCAGATCACGTTCACGTGCCCCATGCTGACGTCGACGCTCTGGCCGGCGGCCACCTTGGCGGCCACGTCGTAGAGCACGCCGTAGCGCATGTCTATCGAGTATTCGAGGCGCACCAGCGCCGCGCGGGAGCCGTACTTGCGCGCCGCGTACCCGAACATCATCTCGCGCCCCACGCAGGAGCTGGCGTAGTCGCCGGGCGCCGGCAGGAGCGGCGTCGACTCGGTGGCGCCGCGGCCGGTCACGTCGACAAACGGGTAGACGCAGGCCGTGGAGAACACCGAGAAGCGGGCCGAGCGGAAGTGCTCGGCCACCATGAACGGCACGCCCACGTTCATCGCCCAGGTGAAGTCCGGGTTGCCGGCCGCGCCGAACTTGTGCCCGGCCATGAACACGATGTTCTCAATGGCAGGAAGCCGCTCGACGGCTGCCCGGTCGAGCAGGTCGCAGGCGATGCATTCGACGCCCTGCGCCTCGAGTTTGGCGCGCAGCCCGGGCTCGGTAAACCGCGCCACGCCGACCACGCGCTTGCCGGGGGCGGCGCGCTTGGCCATGCGCGCAAGCGTCGGGCCCATCTTGCCGCCCACGCCGAGCACCATTATGTCGCCCCCGAGCCCCGCGAGGTCGCGCACGAGCGCGGGCGTGGGCGCGGTCATGAACTCCTCGAGCGACTCCACGTCCGCGAAACGATCTGGTAGTACCGCCATGATCTGTCAGCCTGTTGGTGAAACCCGCGCGGGATCACGCGCCCGGCTGATTATAATCGGCGCCAAACACCGAGGAGAACCCATGAGCAAAGCGCCCCGCATCAAGACCACCGTCGTCGGCTCGTACCCGATCCCCGAATGGCTGGTGGCCCTGCCCTCCGAGCAGGCGCTGGTCGACGCCACCCGCGTGGTCATCAACACCCAGGAGCAGGCCGGCATCGACGTGGTCTGCGACGGCGAACTGTACCGCTTCGACGTCAACCATCCCGAAACGAACGGAATGATCGAGTATTTCGTGCGGCCGATGTCCGGCATCCGCACCGAGATCAGCTTCGACGAGCTGTTCATGTACCGCAAGGACTCGGGCATGCGTTTCCGCACGCGCCCGCCGGGCCTCGTGGACGGGAAGGTGGGCGGCGGCACGCTCGACCTGCCGATGGCCTGCGCGCGCGCCAAGGGCCTCGCCTCGAAGCCGCTCAAGTTCACGATCACCGGCCCGCACATGCTGGCGAAGACGCTTCTCGACAAGCACTACAAGAGCACGCCGAAGCTCGCGATGGCGATTGCGGACGCGCTGGCCGCGCAAGTGAAGCACCTCAATGCCGACGTGATCCAGCTCGACGAAGCCAACCTGCCCGGCCACCCGGACGAATGGAAGTGGGCCGCCGAGGCGATCAACCGGGTGCTGGACGCGGTGCCGAAGAAGGCCAAGGCGGCGGTGCACCTGTGCTTCGGCAATTACGGAGGGCAGAGCATCCAGCGCGGCCACTGGGGCAAGCTGATGAAGTACCTCAACGCGCTGCACGTCGACCACATCGTGATGGAGAACGCGCACCGGCCCGCCGACGAACTGGCGGCATTCAAGGACCTGCGTAAGGAAATCGGCATGGGTCTCGGGGTGGTGGACATCAAGAGCACGGTGGTGGAATCCGCCGATGCCATCGCGCGCTCGATCGAGCGCGCCGAGAAGGCGCATCGCGCCATCGAGTTCACCGAGGCCAATGCCGAGGCGCTGCCGTTCCC
>JANNWA010000096.1:0-11396 GCA_031408275.1 Pseudomonadota bacterium | reverse complement strand
CGGTATGGCGGTCGCCGCCGATTTCCTCCTCATACATATTGGCCAGCAGGAAGTCCTTGGCCTCGACGTAGTGGGCGGGCATGCGCGAATAGATGGCGGCGAGGTAATCGGCGAACGGGCCTACGTAATGGAAATGGTTCTCGGCCCAGCGGCACAGGTGCTTGCGGGAGAGCTTGCCGCTCGCCCAAGCGACGCTGAACGGGGCTTTGTTGGCGCTCTTGCCCTTGATGGCGTTCTCGAGGGCGGAGCGGAATTCATCCTGGTTCATGAGCTTGGACATCGTTGCCTCCTGGGGGCGGTAGGGGGTCGGGAGTTGGTGTTTGTCGGTCGAAATTGTATACTAAACTATGAAGATATCAATGAGACGCAATCTCTAAAATGGCACGACCGTGTGAAGTATGTTTATATATATGGTCTTTAAAACAAAGTATTGTTATCATATATTAATGTTGTTTATTGAATAGTTTTTGAAGCCAACTGAGATTTGTTCACTTTCGAGTACGTATACTATCTCTCTCCATTCGCATTCGCTTCCCTCGCCCTGAAAATGCCCAAGATCATCGTCCACAAGAACGGCCAGGCCCATGCCGGCGAGGTCAAAGAGAATACAAATCTCGTCGTCCGGGCTGGGATCAAGCAGTTCCCGTTTCCCAACCTGTCTTACGGGTGTGGCATGGGCAAGTGCGGGAAATGCACCAGCCGGGTGATCGCCGGCGGGGAGCATCTTCCCGAGCCGAACTGGAAGGAGAAACGCCTGCTGGAAGAAAAGCTCGACCAAGGCCTCAGGCTGGTCTGCCAGTTGTGGATCCACCATGACCTGGAAATCTCCCAGGACGGGATTCCTCCCATCGTCCCTCCGCGGCCAGCGGCCCCCTGAGTGCCATGTTCCTGATCCTGACCTCCAAACCCGGCCAGTTCCGGACCGAACTCGGCGACGACCTGCGCCAGATCGAGGCGTGGGAATACCATGCCCACGGCCGCACGCGGGCCCGGTTCGTCATCGCCGAACTCGACGGCACGGCCAAGATCCGCATCGTCGACGAAGGCGCGCACCCGGTAGTAAATAATGTGCCGTCCAAGTTCTTCCCGAAATTCGAAACCCTCGAGGCCGCCCGGCACGAATTGCAGCAGCTTTCCGGTTCGGCCAGCAGCGGCACCACGCTCGTCAAGCTCTAGATGATCACCGTCACCTTCGTCACCAACTCCGGCAAGGTCGCCACCGCGCCGGACAACAGCAACCTGCTGCGCGTGTCCCTGCGCGAAAAGGGCGGGATCCCCTTCAAGTGCGGCGGGGGCCTGTGCGGAACATGCAAATGCAGGATCGAGTCCGGGCTCGAGAACACCGACGCCATCAAGGACAAGGAAAAGCGCCACCTGACCGAGGCCGATTTCGCTGCCGGGCACCGCATGGCCTGCCAGACCTTCGTACTCAAAGGCGAAATAAGCGTTTCGTGGGTGCCCAAACCCAAGGTGCCTGCCGCCACGCCGGTGGCCACGGAAGGCGACTCAGCGACGGAGTAGTCCGCCCGTTCTCGTTGCACCGCCGCATAGAAAGTGCGGAATATTTCCCCATTCATGGTTAGGATTGCCGGGAGTTTAGAGACCGACAGAGTCTTCCCAACCCGCCAGAGGAGGCAACCATGGCAACCAGGAAATTCGATCGTCGCCGTTTTCTTAAAGCAACCGCAGCAGCATCCACCACCGCCGTATTCGCACCTTACATCCGCACTTCGCACGCAGCCGGCAAGCTCGAGGTCGGCTTCTGGGACCACTGGGTGCCGGGCGGCAACGACGTGCTCACCAAGATGTGCAACGAGTGGGCCGCGAAAGAAAAAGTCGAGATCAAGATCGACTACATCCCCTCGCAGGGCAACAAGAACCTGCTGACAATCGCCGCCGAGTCGCAGGCGAAATCCGGGCACGACATGCTGGCCTTCCCGACCTGGTGGCCGGCCGACAAGGCGAAGGAACTCGAGCCGGTCGATGACGTGATGAAGGACCTGATCGCCGCGAACGGCACGGTTTCGCCCCTGATCGAGTATCTGGGCAAGCACGGCGGAAACTGGGTGGCGATCCCGGCCACCCCGGGCAGCCAGATCAAGGGGCCCTGCGGCCGGATCGACCTCTTCAAGCAGCATGCCGGCCTCGACATCCAGAAGATGTATCCGGCCGGCGCGCCGCCCGACAAGGCGCTGTCCGAAGCGTGGACCTGGGACGCCTTCCTCGCCGCGGCCGAGAAGTGCCACAAAGCCGGTTCTCCATTCGGCATCGGCCTGGGCGGGACCACCGACTCGGTCGACTCGATGGGCGCGCTGTTCGGTTCCTATGGTGCGGAACTCGTCGACGCCAAAGGCAACATCACGGTCAAGTCGGACGCGGTGAAGCAGGTGCTCGAATACATGAAAAAGCTCGTGCCTTTCCTGCCGCCGGACGTGTTCGCCTGGGACGACGCTTCGAACAACAAGTGGCTGGTGTCCGGCAAGGGCGCGCTGATCATGAACCCGCCGAGCGCCTGGGCCGTTGCCAAGCGGGACGCGGTGAAAGTGGCCGAGCAGCTCTGGACTTTCCCGACCCCGCGGGGACCGAAGGGACGCTACCAACCGTACCTGCCGTATTTTTGGGGGATCTGGAAGTTCTCCAAGAACAAGTCGGCGGCCAAGAGCCTCATGCGCCACATTTCCACGCGCTCCGCAGTAGAGAAAATGGTGGCGGCCAGCCAGGGCTACGACATCCCGGCCTTCTCCAAGCTGAACGACTTCAAGACCTGGGCCGAGGAAGGGCCGCCCAAGGGCACGCTGTACAACTATCCGCCCAAGCCCGGCCAGATACTGTCGATCTCGGCTTTCCCGGCGCCGCCCA
Source organism: Pseudomonadota bacterium (assembly GCA_031408275.1). GTDB lineage: Bacteria > Pseudomonadota > Gammaproteobacteria > Burkholderiales > SG8-39 > SZAS-79. The sequence continues at coordinate 8,537 of JANNWA010000096.1, read as the reverse complement.
AGATCGCCGCGCAGATCTACACCCAGGCGATCACCACCAAGATGGTGGCCAAGTGCACGCAGGGCGGGGAGTCGATCGACAAGGCGATCGCATGGGCCGCCTCCGAGCTTCAAGGCTTCATGCGCAGCTAGCAGGTGAGGAAGTTCCTGCGGCGGAAGTCGACCATCGCGTTCGCGATGGCGCTTCCGCTCATCCTGATCATCGTGCTGCTGGTTGGCTATCCGGCGCTGTTTTCCATCCACCTGGCGACGCTCAACAAGTCGATGGAGCGCTTCGTCGGCTTCGAGAACTTCACCTTCCTGTTCTCGCGCGAGACCTTCTGGATGGTGGTCAGGCAGTCGGTGGTTTTTGCGGTCACCGCGGTGGTCTTCAAGGCCCTGATCGGGTTCTGCGTCGCCCACTTCGTGCACAACATCCCGGCCAAGGGGCAGCGCAAGTGGCGCGGCATGCTGCTGGTGCCGTGGGTGATCCCGCCGGCCATGAGCACGCTCGCCTGGCTGTGGCTGTTCGACCCGTCCTACAGCGCGTTCAACTGGATCCTCGAGGCCGTCGGCATCGCGCCGGTGAACTGGCTCGGCGACCCGAACTGGGCGCGCTTCGCCGTGATCCTCGTCAACGTCTGGTTCGGCGCGCCGTTCTTCATGATCATGTACCTGGCTGCGCTGAAGTCCGTGCCGGAACAGCTCTACGAGGCGGCCGCGATCGACGGCGCCAACTGGTGGCAGAAACTCTGGTACGTCACGCTGCCGATGATGCGCAATATCATCGCGATCACGGTGCTGTTCTCGCTGATCGTGACGTTCGCCAATTTTGACATCGTGCGGGTGCTGACCGCCGGCGGCCCGGTCGACCAGACCCACGTGTTCGCCACCTGGGCGTTCAAGCTTGGCATCGAGAGCAGCGACCTGCCCCTGGGCGCAGCGGTGTCGTTGTTCATGTTCCCGATCCTCGCGATCGCGGCGATCTTCATCCTGCGCGACATCAACCAGCGCGGAAACGAGGCCTGATATGGCGGTGGCGCGCACCAGCATGAAGGGCGATCGCCGCAAGGCGATGATCTGGTCGTACGTGTTCCTAGGCATGTTCGTGGTGTTCTTCCTCACGCCGCCGGTGTACATGCTGATTACGTCGCTCAAGTCGAACGCGGAAATCTCCGCGGCTGTCTCGCCATGGTGGATCTTCGCCCCGACGCTGGAGAACTATGTAGAGCTTCTGTCCTCGCCCACCTACCTCACGTTCTTCCGCAATTCGGCGCTGGTGTCGATCCTGGTGGTGACGATCACGATGCTGGTTAGCATTCCGGCGGCGTTCGCGCTTTCGCGGATGAAGTTCTGGGGCTCGGCCACGCTCGCCACCGGTGTGTTCCTGACCTACCTCATCCCCGAGACGCTGCTGTTCATCCCGCTGTTCAAGATCTTCGTGTTCGTGCACGACCTCACCGGGATCGAACTCATCAACCGCTGGTGGGTGCTCGTGATCCTGTACCCGACGCTCACGGTGCCGTTCTGTACCTGGATCATGATCGGCTATTTCGGCAGCATCCCCAAGGAGCTCGATGAGGCGGCGCTTATCGACGGCGCCGGCTACCTGCAGATCCTTACCAAGATCTTCATCCCGGTGGCGCTGCCGGGGATCATCGCGGCCACGATCTTCGCCTTCACCGTGTCGTGGGCGCAGTTCCTGTACCCGCTTGCCTTTACGACCTCCGCCGACCAACTGGTGCTGCCGGTGGGCATCATCACCACGCTGATTCGCGGCGACGTGTTTACCTGGGGGCAGATCATGACAGGCGCGCTGCTGGGCGCGGCGCCGCCGTTGATCATCTATGCCTTCCTCATGGATTACTACATCGCCGGCCTGACCGCCGGCGCGACCAAGGGATAGCCTTCACATGGCACGAGTAACGCTGAGAAAGCTGGTGAAGAACTACGAGGAAACGCCCGCCGTGCGCGGGATAGACCTCGACATCGCGGACAAAGAGTTCGTCGTCCTGGTCGGTCCCTCCGGGTGCGGCAAGAGCACGACGCTGCGCATGATCGCCGGACTGGAGGACATCACCGGCGGGGAGGTGCTGATCGGCGACGAGGTGGTGAACGACATGCCACCCAAGGACCGCGACATTGCCATGGTCTTCCAGAACTACGCGCTTTACCCTCACATGACCGTGTACGAGAACATGTCGTTCGGCCTGCGCCTCAAGAAAGTCGACAAGGCCGAGATCGCGAAGCGTGTGGAAAACGCGGCGCGCATCCTCGATATTTCAGAGCTGCTGCAGAGAAAACCCAAGCAGCTTTCGGGCGGGCAGCGCCAGCGCGTCGCCATGGGCCGCGCCATCGTGCGCGATCCCAAAGTGTTCCTGTTCGACGAGCCGCTGTCGAACCTCGACGCCAAGCTGCGCGTGCAAATGCGCACCGAGATCAAGAAAGTGCACCAGAAAGTGCGCACGACCACGGTCTACGTGACGCACGACCAGGTGGAGGCCATGACGCTGGCCGACCGCGTGGTGGTGATGAACGGCGGGGTGATCGAGCAGGTCGGCACGCCGAACGACCTGTACCATTTTCCGGCGACGCGCTTCGTCGCCGGGTTCATCGGCTCGCCGGCGATGAATTTCATCCCGTGCACGCTGGAGGCGGCGGGTGGGGGGCTGGCCGCGCGGCTTTCGCCGGAAATCGCCTTCCCCGTACCCCAGGCGCGCGAGGCGCGCTACCGGCCCCACCTTGCAGGCGAAAACCTGCTGTTCGGCCTGCGGCCGGAGCACATCGTGGAGCAGCGCCCGCACACCGAGCCGAACCAGCACAGTTTCGAAGTCCCGCTCGAAGTCACCGAGCCAATGGGCATGGAGACCCTGGTGTACTTCGAGATCGGCGGGGTGGAAGTCTGCGGGCGGGTCAATCCGAACGCCGGCGCACAGTCAGGCCAGCGCATGAAGCTCGTGGCGGACCTGGCCAACATGCACCTCATCGACGCCGCCAGCGGGAAGGTACTATAGAGGCCTGTCCTTCCCGATCGGAGCCCCGCGCATGACCGCCAGAGACCGTATTGCAACGCCGTTCTACGCCATGCACCAGGACATGACGACGTGGAGGCGGGACATCCACGCCCACCCGGAGCTGGGATTCCAGGAATCGCGCACCTCGGACATCGTCGCGGCGAAACTCAAGGCCTGGGGCATCGAAGTGCACCGGGGCCTGGCCAAGACCGGCGTCGTGGGCGTCCTTCGCGCGGGCAAGAGCAAGCGCACCATCGGCCTGCGCGCCGACATGGACGCGCTGCCGATCCAGGAGGAGAACACTTTCGGGCACAGTTCGACGCATCCGGGCGTGATGCACGCCTGCGGCCATGACGGCCACACCACGATGCTGCTGGGCGCGGCGAAGTACCTCGCCGAGACGCGCAACTTCGACGGCACGGTGAATTTCATCTTCCAGCCCGCCGAGGAAGGCCTCGGCGGCGCGCGAGTAATGGTGGAGGAGGGGCTGTTCGAGAAGTTTCCCTGCGACTCGATCTTCGGCATGCACAACCGTCCCAGCGTGGTGGTGGGCAAGTTCAACGTGAAGGCCGGCCCGATGATGGCGGGCGGCGCGTTCTTCGACATCCGCATCCTGGGCAAGGGCGCGCACGGCGCGCGCCCTGAGACGGGCGTGGACTCCGCGCTCGTCGCCGCGCAGATCGCACTGTCGCTGCAGAGCATCGTCTCCAGGAATGTGCGGCCGATCGATACGGCGGTCGTCTCGGTCACCAGGATCCACGCGGGCGAGGCCTACAACGTGATCCCGCAGACGGCGCACCTCGGCGGCACCGCGCGCGCTTTTACGCGCGAGGTGATGGCCAAGATCGAGGATTCGATGAAGCGCATCGCCAAGGGCACGGCAGAGGCGCACGGTGCGACGGCCGAGGTGGATTTCAGGGTGTTGTTCGCGCCTACCGTGAACAACGCGGCGGAAGCCGACTTCGCCGCCAAAATCTGCGAGGAACTGGTCGGCAGTGAGAACGTCAACCGCAATCCCGAGCTGGTCATGGGTTCGGAGGATTTCTCCTTCATGCTCGAGCGCGTGCCAGGGTGCTATATCAACATCGGCAACGGCCCGGGCGAGTCCGGGTGCGAAGTGCACAACCCCGGCTACGACTTCAACGACGACGCGCTGCCATTGGGCGCGGCGTTCTTCGGGCGGCTGGTCGAGGCCAAGCTCAAGGCCTAGTGATGGCGAGGAAGGCGGTGACGAGGAAGCCGCCCGGCATCGCTGCCCAAGCGAGTCTCACCGAGCGTGCCTATCGCGACCTCGAGGAACTGATCGTCACGCTCAAGCTCGCGCCGGGCAGCGCGGTGTCCGAGGCTGCATTGTCGGAGCGCCTGGGCATCGGGCGCACGCCCATCCGCGAGGCCCTGCAGCGGCTCGCGCGGGAGCGCCTCGTGACCATCCTGCCGCGGCGCGGCATCATCGTTTCGGAAATCAATATCCGCAGCCAGCTGCGCCTGCTTGAAGTCCGCCGCGAGGTCGAGAGGCTGGTGGCGAGGAGCGCGGCGCGGCGAGCCACGCCGGAGGAGCGCGAGCGGTTCGCGGATATGGCGCGGGCGTTCGAAAAAAGCGCGAAAGGCAACGACGAAGTGGCCTTCATGCGCGTGGACCGCGAATTCAACGACCTGACCGTGGTCGCCGCGCGGAACGAATTCGCCGCCGGCGCCATGGACCTGGTGCACTCGCTCTCGCGCCGATTCTGGTACATCCACTACAAGCAGGCGGCGGACATGCCACGCGCGGCCAAGCTGCACGCCGACGTGGCGCGCGGCATTGCGGCCCAGGACGAGGAGGCGGCCGGGGCCGCCTCCGACCGCCTGATCGGCTACATTGAGCAGTTCACGCGCGACACAGTCAGCGCGGACTCCTGAGCGGGCCCGGGACCCTGCGAACGTCCCGCACGTAGGATAGAATAGATATATGCCTGATATATCAGAAAGGCCGCCGCAGGTTGCAGCCATGCGAGGAGACGCACCATGATGTCCGAACGCCAGAAACAGTTCCGCGCCGAGTACCAGGCGCAGATCCACCCGCTCTACAGCGGCCGCGTCCACGTCGGCGTGATGTACGCGGTCGGCTTGTCGGTGATCGCCTATTGCCTCTCGCGCATGCAGGGCACGGCCTGGGAGTGGCTGCTGGTGGTTCCCGTGTTCGTGGTGTCCAACCTGTTCGAATGGTGGATCCACAAGTACGTGATGCACCGCCTGATCGACGTCTGGGCGCTGCGCGCGATCTACGACCGGCACACGCGCCAGCACCACCAGTACTTCACCGACGGGGAGATGACAGTCGATTCGTCGCGCGAATTCCGCATCATATTCTTCCCCTGGCGGGCGCTCTTCACCTTCATCGGCATGGGTGTTCCCGCGGCCCTCGCCCTTGCCTGGGTGGTCAACGCGAACGCCGGCTACATCCTGCTGGTGACGATGGTCGGCCAGTACCTGATCTACGAGACCTTCCACTACTGCTGCCACGTGCACGAGAACTGGTTCGTGCGCAACGTGCCGTTCGTGAACACGATCCGCCGCCACCATACCGCCCACCACAACCAGGGGCTGATGATGGGCTACAACATGAACCTGACTTTTCCCATAGCCGACTGGCTGATGGGCACCAGCGACCTCAAGCGCGGCCTGCTGGGGCACATATTCAACGGTTACAACGAGAAGTACCTAAAGCAGGAATTGAAGGGGGCGATAGACAAGCACACGCTGAAAGAGCCGGCGCTGGACCAGCAGCCGGCCTGACGCAACTGCATGAAGTCCGCGGTAAACAATCGAGGAGGGGAGACATGAAGAAGCGCGATTTCCTGAAGGGCGCCGCTGCTGCGGCCGCACTGGCACTGCCCGCCGCAAGCGTGCGGGCGCAAGGCGCCAGCTACAACTGGAAGATGGCCACCGGCTGGGGCGGCGGGCCGTTGATGGACATCGGCGCGAAGGCCTTCGCCGAGAAGATGGAGCAGTTCTCCGGCGGGCGCTTCAAGATCCAGGTGTTTCCCGGCGGAGCGCTCGGCAACGCACTGAAGGTGCCTGATACAGTCAAGAACGGCGTGGCCGAGATGGGCCACACCTGGATCGGCTACGACTGGGGCAAGGACCCGACCACTGTGCTCTTCGGCGGCTACGCGGGGTCGTTCGATACCGAGCGCATGCTGCACTGGCTTTACGAAGCGGGCGGCGCCGACATGCAGCGCAAGTACCGCGACGAGGTGGACGGGATCGTCTCGATCCCGCTCTTCATACGCACGGCGGAGGCGTTCCTGCACTCCAGGAAGCCGGTCAAGACCCTCGCGGACCTGAAAGGCCTCAAGATCCGCACGGCTGGAGCGTGGCTGGAAATGGCCAAGGACCTCGGCGCCGCGCCGGTGACCACGGCCGGAGGGGACGTGTTCCCGATGCTGGAGCGCGGTGCGATCGATGCGACCGAATGGGGCACCCTGTACGAGAACATTTCCATGGGTTTCCACAAGGTCGCGAAATACATCATCTATCCCGGCGTGCACCAGCCGACCGCCCCGTTCGAGCTGTGCATCAACAAGGAAGCCTGGGCGAAGGTCTCGGAACCCGACCGCAAGCTGATCGAGACCGTGGCCAAGCTGGTCACCTTCGATACCTGGCTGAAGATCGGCCAGGAGGACGCCAAGGCCCTGGATTTCTACAGGAAGGCCGGCAACACGATCATCGAGCTCTCCCCCGAGGTGCAGTACGCGGGCCGCAAGATCGGCCTGGACTGGGCGGAAAAGGTCAGCAAGGAGAACAAGTACCCCTGGTTCGCCAAGGTGCATGCGAGCCAGAAGGAGCTCGATGCGTTGTGGAAGGGCGCGTCGGGATGGCGAACCGTCAAGGTCAAGGGCTGAGCCCGTCGGGGAACGCCTGCGGGGCGCCGCGGCTGCAACTGCGGCGCCCCTTTCTTTTTTCGATCGCCCCGGGGAGAAAAGCGCCATGAACGCGCTCATTAGGGCCATAGAACGCGTCACTGGCAGCGTCGGCATCCTGGCGTCGCTCGCCATCGTGCCGCTGGTGCTCGCCACCTGCTACGAAGTCTTCGCCCGCTACCTTTTCGGGTCGCCCACCATCTGGGCCTACGAGGTCGGCTACATCCTCACTGGCTCGCATTTCCTGCTCGGCATGGCGTATACCCTGCAGACCGGGGATCACATCCGCATCGACATCTTCAGCACTAAATTCCGCTCGCGCACGCGCGCCGCCATCGACCTGCTCGGATACATGGTGACGTTTCCGCTGATGCTGTGGCTCACCTACGCGCTGTTCCAGCATCTCGCCACGGGATACATGCGCAACGAGCACAGCGGCCAGTCGGCGATGAACCTGCCGGTATGGCCGTTCCGGGTGGTGTTCCTGGTCGCGTTCACGCTGTTTGCCCTGCAGATATTTGCCGAGATCGTGAAAACCGTGCGCAGCTTCAATGCGCCCGGCGCCGGCGCGGGTGGCCGCTGATGGATTACCTGCCGTTTCTCATGCTGCCGGTGGCTTTCACCCTGATGTTCCTCGGGGTGCAGGTGGCGTTTGCAATGATGATCACCGCGGTTCTGTTCGGCCTCGGGATCTTCGGCAATCGGGTGATCTTCCAGTTCATCGAGAAGATCGAGGACATTTCCTCGAACTTCGTGTTCGCCGCGGTCCCGCTTTTCGTGTTCATGGGCTCCATGCTGGAGAAATCGGGCATTGCGGAAAAGCTGTTCGAGGCCATCCACATCTGGACGCGGCGCTTGCCGGGCGGGCTTGCGATCGCCACCATCCTGATGTGCATCATATTCGCCGCCTCGAGCGGCGTGATCGGCGCGACCGAGTCGGTAGTGGGGCTGCTCACGATTCCGGCCATGCTGCGCTACAAGTACGACAAGCCGTTGATCGCCGGGACGATCTGTGCCGGCGGGTCGCTCGGCACCATCATTCCCCCCTCGGTGGTGGCGGTGGTCATGGGGCCGCTCGCGAACGTTTCGGTGGGCGACCTGCTCTACGGGATGGTATTCCCCGGGCTGATCATGGCGGCCCTCTATATCGTCTACATCTACACCCTTTGCACCCTGAAGCCGGAACGGGGCCCGCGCATCCCGCCCGAGCCGGGCGATCCCGATTTCAAGACCAAGCTGCGGATCACCACGCGCAACCTGGTGCCACCGCTGTTCATGATCTTCGCCGTGCTCGGTTCGATCCTGTTCGGCTGGGCTTCGCCCACCGAGGCCGCGGCCATCGGGGCGCTCGCTTCGGTGGGCCTGACCGTGCTGTACGGCCGGTTCGCCTGGGGCGGCCTGTACGAGGCGCTGATCAAGACGCTCAAGATCACCACGATGATCATGACCGTGCTGCTCGCGGGCACGCTGTTCACCGGTGTGTTCATCGGCGGGGGCGGGATCAATACCGCCAGCATCCTGATCAACAAGCTGCAGCTGAGCCCATGGATGCTGCTCTCGCTGATGATGCTGATCCTGTTCATCGCGGGATTCTTCCTCGACTGGATCTCGATCGTGCTGATCTTCGTGCCCTTGTTCACGCC
>JANNWA010000095.1:0-2931 GCA_031408275.1 Pseudomonadota bacterium | reverse complement strand
GCTCTTCCTCCGACATCTGCCGGTGCGTGGTCGACGCCGGATGGATGATCAGCGTCTTGGCATCGCCGATGTTGGCGAGGTGGCTCATGAAGGTGGCGGCCTCGATGAATTTTTCGCCCGCTCTGGGCCCACCCTTGACGCCGAAATTGAGCAGGCCGGAGGCGCCCTTGGGCAGGTATTTCTGCGCGAGGGCGTAGTACTTGTTGTCCGGCAGGCCGGGGTAGTTGACCCACGCGACCTGCTTGTGCCCCTGCAGGTATTTGGCGACCGCCATCGTGTTGGCACAGTGCCGCTCCATGCGCACATGCAGCGTCTCGAGCCCTTGCATGAGCTGCCAGGCGGCCAGCGGCGTGAGCACCGGGCCGAAGGTGCGCATGATCTCCATGCGCGCGCGCATGGTGTAGCCGAAGTCGCCGAAAGTCTCGTAGAAGCGCACGCCGTGGTAGCCGCGCGAGGGCTCGGTCATGCCGGGAAACTTCCCGTTGTCCCAGGGGAACTTGCCCGACTCGACGATCGCGCCGCCCATGGTGGTGCCGTGGCCGCCGATGTACTTGGTGGCCGAGTGCACCACGATGTCCGCGCCGAAGTCGATCGGCCGGCACAGGTAGGGCGAGGGCACGGTGTTGTCGATCATCAGCGGCACGCCGGCCTCGTGAGCGATCTTCGCGATGGCTTCGATGTCGACGAGGTTGATGAGCGGGTTGCCCAGGGTCTCGGCGTAGACCAGCTTGGTATTGGGGCGCAGCGCGCGGCGGAAATTCTCCGGGTCGTCCGGGTCGACGAACGTGGTCTCGATGCCGAACTTGGCGAGGTTCACGCCCAGCAGCGTGTAGCTGCCGCCGTAAAGGGTGGAGGCCGAGACGATGTGGTCGCCGGATTCGCACAGGGTGAGGATCGCCACGGCCTCGGCCGCCTGGCCCGAGCCGGTGGCCAGCGCCGCGCGGCCGTTTTCTATGGCCGCCACGCGCTCCTCGAACGCCGACACCGTCGGGTTGGAGATGCGCGAGTAGACGTTGCCGAAGGTCTGCAGGTTGAAGAGGCTCGCCGCGTGTTCGGCCGAGTCGAACACGAAGGAGGTGGTCTGGTAGATCGGAAGCGCCCGCGCGCCGGTGGCCGCGTCGGGGATCTGGCCCGCGTGCAGGCACAGGGTTTCAATGCCGAAAGCGCGGTCTGCCATGGTGTAATTCTCGAACTTTTATTGTTAAACCCAATGTCTGGAGCGGCTCCCAAGGCAATTTTGTACTGACACAAGTACAAATCCCCCCAAAAACCGGAGGTGCCGCGCGTGTCCCGGCGTGCTGCACCGGAAAACTATAGCACCAAGCGCCCCCGCTATGCCTTGGGCATGCCGCGGACGTAGACCACCCAGTAGACCAGCGCCACGAGCACGCTGCCCCCGGCGATGTTGCCGGCGATCACCGGCACGAGGTTGGCGAACATGGCGCCCGTGTCGATCGCCTCGGCGCCCGCGGGCAGCGGCGCGCCGCCGGCCTTGAGCAGGATCGCCAGCGGGAAGAAATACATGTTGGCGATCGAATGCTCGAAGCCCGCCGCGACGAAGGCCGAGATCGGGAACACGATGGCCACGGCCTTGTCGATCACGCTGCGCCCGGCCATCGCCATCCACACCGCCATGCACACCAGGATGTTGCACAGCACGCCGCGGAAGAACGCGTCCCAGGCCGGCAGCGCGGCCTTGGCGGCGGCGATCTTGAGGTAGGCCTGCGCCACCGCGCCGCCGTTCATGTCGGCGTGCCCGGAGAAGTACACCAGCACCGCGAGGCCGGCGGCGCCGATAAAGTTCGCCACGCAGACGATGACCCAGTTGCGCAGCAGTTCCGCGGTGCTGATCCGGCCGTCGGCCCAGGCCATGGCGAGCAGGTTGTTGCCGGTGAAGAGTTCCGCGCCCGCGACCACGACCAGCAGGAGCCCCAGCGAGAAGCACACGCCGCCGAGTACGCGCGTGGCCGCGAAGCCCAGCGTTGCGTCGCTTGCGACCAGGGTGAAGTAGAGCGCGCCCAGGCCGATGAAAGCGCCGGCCAGCATGCCGAGCAGGGCGGTCTGCAGGAAGGGGAGGCGAGCTTTCGTGACGCCCACCGCATCCACGCGCGCGGCAATTTCCCTCGGCGTGTAGGCGTCGAATCCGTACTGTTCCATGCCGAAAACCCTCCGTGCGGTCAGGTTATCACGGGGGCGCCGGGCTATAATCCGCGCCCTCCGCTTGATCGTATCCCCATGAATACGCCTGCCCTCCCTGCCGACCTGGTGCGCGACGTAGCGCGCCGGCGCACCTTCGCGATCGTCTCGCACCCGGACGCAGGCAAGACCACGCTCACGGAAAAGCTGCTGTTGTTCGGCGGCGCGATCCAGATGGCGGGCACGGTCAAGGCGAGGAAGAGTTCACGCCATGCGACCTCGGACTGGATGGAGATCGAGAAGCAGCGCGGCATCTCGGTGACCAGCTCGGTCATGCAGTTCGAGTACGCCGGCCACACGATCAACCTGCTCGACACGCCGGGCCACGAGGATTTCTCCGAGGACACCTATCGCGTGCTGACGGCGGTGGACGCGGCGGTGATGGTGATCGACGCGGCCAAGGGCGTGGAGGCGCAGACCATCAAGCTGCTGGAAGTGTGCCGCCTGCGCAACACGCCGATCATCACCTTCGTCAACAAGATGGACCGCGAGGTGCGCGAGCCGTTCGCGCTGCTGGAGGAAATCGAGTCGGTGCTGAAGATCGACTGCGCGCCGATCAGCTGGCCGCTGGGGATGGGCAAGGGCTTTCGCGGCGTGTTCCACCTGCTGCAGGACCGGCTGCTGCGCTTCACGCCCGGCGAGGAGAAGCGCGGCGGCGAGAGCGAGACGATTGAGGGGATCGCGAACCCGCGGCTCGATGCGCTGTTTCCCGACGAGGTCGCGCAGCTGCGCGCG
>JANNWA010000094.1:0-6859 GCA_031408275.1 Pseudomonadota bacterium | reverse complement strand
CGGTGAGATCGGCGCGGCGCGCGCGGGCCCTTACCTGTACCTCGTGCCGGTATTCGGCACGGCCATGGCCTGGCTCTTCCTCGGAGAACGCCTACACCTCTACCACTTCGTCGGGGTCGCCCTGATCTTCGGGGGTGTATGGCTGGCCTCCCGTGATAAACGCGGGGCGGCCTGAGATGGGATGGTTGCGCGACTGGAAAAGGAAACGCCTGCTCGAAAAGCACGCGGTGGACGCGCCGCTCTGGGACAGAGTCGCCGCTTCGCTGCCTTTCCTCGCGGGATTTTCCGGCGCCGAAGTGCAGCGCCTTAAGGAAATGGCGATCGTGTTCCTCGCGGAAAAGGACCTTACTCCCCTCACCGGCGTGGCGCTGACCGACGCGGACCGCCTGTCGATCGCGATCCAGGCCTGCCTGCCGGTGCTCGAACTCGGCCTCGGCTGGTACGAGGGTTGGGTCGGCATCCTCGTCTACCCGGGAGACTTTCGCGTGCGGCGCGAGGAAATGGACGAGTCCGGCGTGCTGCACGAATGGGAGGACGAACTCGCCGGCGAGTCCTGGGAGGGCGGCCCCGTGGTGCTGTCGTGGGAGGCCGTGGGCGAGGCTGGCAGCGTTGCAAAGGGCGGCGCCAACGTCGTGATCCACGAATTCGCGCACAAGCTCGACATGCGCAACGGCGAGGCCGACGGGACCCCGCCGCTGCATGCCGGCATGGATGCCGCGCAGTGGCGCTCCGTGCTGGAGGAGGCTTACACGGGATTCTGCGACGCCGTCGACCGCGAGAAGGAGACCTGGCTCGACCCGTACGCGGCCGAGTCCCCGACTGAATTCTTCGCGGTCGCGAGCGAAGCCTTCTTCGAGGCGCCCAACGAACTGAAGCGCCGCTACCCGGACCTGTACGCGCAGTTCGCCCTGTTCTACCGCCAGGACCCGGCGCGGCGGCTCGCGCAATGAAGACGCTGCTCATCGTCTGGCACACGCGCGGCGTCAAGACGACGCAGCTCGTGGAGGCGGTGGCGCGTGGGGCCGCTTCCGAGCCGGGCGTGAACGTGCGCCTCCTCCGCTGCGCCGACGCAGGGCCGCAGGACGTGCTCGACGCCGACGCGCTGGTGCTGGGAACGCCCGAGAACTTCGGCTACATGTCCGGAATGATGAAGGACTTCCTCGAGCGCATCTTCTACGAGTGCGAGGGAAAGGTCGCGGGCAGGCCGTGGGCGCTGCTGGTCTCGGCCGGGCAGGACGGCGCGGGTGCCATCGCCTCAGTGGAGCGAATCGTGACCGGGCTGCGGCTGAAGAAAGTGCAGGAACCCATTCTCGCGCTGAAGGAGGTCACGCCGGAAGTGCTCGTGCAGTGCGAAGAGCTCGGCGCTGCATTGGCCGCAGGACTGGCTCTCGGAGTGTATTGAGAATGCTTAAAAGTCAAACTTTACATCTAACATAGCTATTCCAGGAGCCGCTTCCAAGGCAATTGTCGTTCCATTTTTAGAAATTATCTCGGCGCCCGAAAATCTACCCCTCGGCCACTACGACAGCCCCGCCGGGATCCTTTTTCGCCGGCCGCGCGATCCACACCATGCCGGCCAGCGCGATGAACAGCAGCCCCGAAAACCAGAACAGGTCGTTGGTGCCCATCATGCGCGCCTGCGCGTCGACCATCCGCTCCAGCTGGGCGAGCGCCTGGTCCGCCGTGAAGCCGGCGGCGCGCAGCGTTTCCAGCGCGGCGACGGCCTGCGGATCGTAGGGCGTCACGTGCTCCACCAGCTGCGCGCGATGCAGGTTCGTACGGTCGTCCCACAGCGTGACGCCCGCGGAGGCGCCGAAGGCCCCGAACGTGAAGCGCATGAAATTGTTGAGGCCGGTGGCGGCCGGGATGCGCTCCTTGGGCAGCCCGGCCAGCGCGAGCGCGGTCAGCGGCAGGAAGAACATGACATTGGCGGCTCCTTGCAGGAAGGTCGGCAATGCGATCGTCCACGCATCCGCATCGAGCGCGAAGCCGGCGCGCATGAATGACACCACGCCGAACACCAGGAACCCTCCGCAGGCCACCAGGCGCATGTCGGTCCCGGCCTGGATGCTGCGCCCGATCAGCGGCGCGAGGACCATGGCCAGCAGCCCGAACGGGATCATCATCAGGCCGGCCCAGGTCTGCGTGTAGCCCATCAGGGTCTGCAGCCACAGCGGCAGGATCACCGAGGTCCCGAAGAACACCGCGTAGCCGACCGACAGCGTGAGCGTGGCGGTCCAGTAGTTGCGAATCGCGAACAGGCGCAGGTCGACGATCGGGTGCGGGTTGTCGAGCAATTCCCACACGAGGAACGTGACGAATCCCGCCGCTGCGACGCATCCGAGTGCCACGATCTCGCTCGAGTTAAACCAGTCTAGCTCCTTGCCCTTGTCGAGCATGATCTGCAGCGCGCCCACCCACACCACCAGCAGCACGAGGCCGGTCACGTCCACCGGCACCCGGCGGGTCGGGGACTCGCGCGAGCGGTAGATCTGCCAGGTGAGCGCGGCGGCGAGCAGGCCCACGGGGATATTGATGTAGAAGATCCACGGCCACGACGCCTCCTCCGAGATCCAGCCGCCGATGAGCGGCCCCGTGATCGGCGCGACCAGCGCGGTCATGGACCAGAGCGCGAGCGCGAACCCGGCGCGTTCGCGCGGGAACGTGGCGAGCAGCAGGGCCTGCGACAGCGGCACCATGGGCCCGGCCACGAGGCCCTGCAGGACGCGGCATCCAATCAGCGTCTCGATGTTCGGCGCAAGACCGCACAGCCACGAGGCAATCGTGAACAACAGGATCGAGGTCACTATCAGCCGCACCTGCCCGAATCGCGTCGTGAGCCACCCCGTGAGCGGCATGGCGATGGCGTTCGCCACCGCGTAGGAGGTGATGATCCAGGTGCCCTGCGTGGGGCTCACGCCAAGGTCCCCTGCGATGGTGGGGATGGACACGTTGGCGACCGTAACGTCGAGCACCGTCATGAACGTGGCGCCCGAGAGCACGATGGCGCCGACCATGCGCTCCACGCCTTCCAGCGGCGGCAGTTCCTGCGGCGCGACGGACGCCACGCTCATCGGCCGATATTTTCCGCAATGATCGCCAGCACGCGGACCTCGGCATTTTCGGCCGGCCTTGCCATCGCGGCCGGCGCCCAGGCCGGATTGGCGCGCGGCGCGGAAGCCAGCCGCGCCCCGGCCGTGTCGCGGATCTCCACGTCGGCGTGCATCGACAGGCCCACCAGCAGTGGATGCGCGGCCAGCTGGCCCGCATCGAGCTCGATCCTCACCGGCAGGCGCTGCACCACCTTGATCCAGTTGCCGGTGGCGTTCTGCGGCGGCAGCAGCGCGAAGGCCCCCCCGGTGCCCGCGGCGAGGCCCGCCACCCGGCCGCGGTACTCGATGCGGCTGCCGTACAGGTCGGCCGAGAGCCGCACAGGTTGCCCGATACGCATGTCGCGCAGTTGCACTTCTTTGAAGTTTGCGTCTACCCAAACGGAGTCGAGCGGCACGACGGCCATCAGCAGCGCGCCGGAGGCCACGCGCTGGCCAACCTGGACCGTGCGCCGCGCGACGTATCCGGCTACCGGCGCGACGATCTCGGTGCGCTGCAGGGCGAGGAAGGCGTCGCGCACGCGCGAGGCGGCAGCAGCTACGCCGGGGTGCTTCGCGACGTTCGTGCCTTCGGTGCGGACCCGGTTCGTGGCGAGGTCCTCGCGCGCAGCCGACAACGCCGCGCGCGCCGCATCGACCGCATTGCGCGCGTGCTCCACGTCCTCCTTCGATACCGCGCCCGTCGCTGCGAGCGGGCTGCGCCGCGCGAGGTCCTCTTCGGCCCTGGCTAGTTCACTCGCGCGCTGCACCTGGAGCGCTTCGAGCGACGCGTTCCTCGCATAGAACGTGCGCACCTCGCGCACCGCCTGCGCGAGCTGCGCCTCGGCCTGGCCGAGCGCGACCTGCGCGTCCGCCGGGTCGAGCCGGACCAGCAGCTGCCCGGCGGTTACGCGGTCCGTATCGTCCGCGCCGATCGCCACCACCGTTCCGGCCACCTGCGGCGTCACCTGCACCACGTGGCCTGCGACGTAGGCGTTGTCGGTGCTCTCGTGCCAGCGCCCGGTGAGCTGCCACCAGAGCGCCCAGCCGATGCCCGCGCCTGCGAACAGCAGGAACAGCACGACCAGCACCCCGCGGCGGCGGCTGCCGGCCGCCCTACTGGCCATCTGCATATCCCCCCCCCAGCGCACGGTAGAGGCTGACCTCGGCCAGCAGCGCGCGCGCGCTCAAATCGGTTGCAACCCGCTGCAGGGCAAACAACGGGACTTCGGCATCGAGCACCTCCAGGTAGCTGGCGATCCCCGCGCGGTAGCGCTCGAGCGCAAAGCCGCGCGCCCGGTCGGTCGCGGTGTAGGCGAGGCGGCGCTCGCCGCGCTCGGCCTCGAGCGCGCGCAGCGTCTGCACCTGGTCGGCCACCTCGCGCACCGCATCGAGCAACAGTTCGTTGTAGCGCTCCACCGCGAGGTCGTAATCGGCCTCCCGGCCGCGCAGGCCGGCCTGCAGCGCGCCCGCCGAGAACAACGGCAGCCCGATCGCCGGACCGAGGCCGGCGATGCCGCTGCCCGAAGCCAGCAGGCGATCGATCCCGAGCGAAGCGATCCCCGCAAAGGCAATCAGGTTCACGTTGGGCAGGAAAAGCTTGCGCGCGACTTCGATTTCCCCGGCGGCCGACTCCACCCGCCAGCGCGCCGCGGCGAGGTCCGGCCGCCGCCCGAGCAGGTTGAGGGGCAGGTCCGGCGGAAGGTTCGGCCGCAGGGCGGCCACCGCATCCCCGCCGCCAGCCTGCACGACCGAGAGCCCGCGGTCCGGGCCTCTGCCGGCGAGCGCTGCAAGCTGGTTTCGTGCGAGCGCAATCGCTGCGTCGAGCTGGGCCAGGTTGGCGCGCAGGACAGGCGGCACAGCCTCGAGGAGGCTCAGTTCGCCTTCGGCCTGGAGCCCCGCCTCGACGCGCTGGCGCACCAGAGCCACGCGCCGTCCGGCCTGCTCGTGCTCGGCGCCGGTGATCGCGCGCTGGGCAAACAATCCCTGCAGCTGGAAATAGGTTCGCGCAACCGCCGACGAGAGCGCCAGGCCCGCCGCCTGCGCGTCAGCGCCCGCGGCAGCCGCGGCCGCGCGCGCGGCCGCGATCGCGGCGTCGTTGCGGTTGGCGTAGTCGAGCTCATAGGCGAAGTCCACCGCGAGGCGCATCGAGGTGCGCGTAGTTCCGGCAACCGGGGGCGGCACCACGCCGGTGGCACTGTAGCGCTGGCGCACCAGGTCGAATCCGCCGGTGATGCCGGGTGACGCGCTGGCAACCGCGGCATCCACAAGCGCGCCCGCCTGCGCGAGGCGAGCCTGCGCTACCCGCAGCGTGGGATGGCCGGAAAGTGCTTCGTCGATCAGCGCGTCGAGCTGCGCGTCCGCGAACCGGCTCCACCAGCGCGCCTGCGGCCACTGGCCCGCGGCCTCGCCGCCCAGCACGCGCGCAGCCTCGATCGATTCCGCGCCAGTCAGTTGCGCCTGGGGCGTCGTGCGCTCGACGGGCGTGACGCAACCCGCGAGCAGGGCCGCCTGGGCCAGTCCCGCAACCAGTCGCGCCCGGATGCGCAACAGGCGGTCAGTCGACATTCGCGAGCATGCGGTCGAGGTAGCCCTTGAGCTGGTCGAGTTCGGGCCGGCTGAAGCCGCGCAGCAGCTTGTTGAGCGCCCGAGCGGCCACCGCGGGCAATTGGTCGGTGAGCTTCGCGCCTTTGGCGGTCAGTTCGATCCGCACCGAACGGCGATCGGCGGCGTCGCGCACGCGCCTGACCAGGCCTTTCCTGACCAGCCGGTCGATCATGCGGGTCATCGACCCAGTGTCGTAGCTGTAGTCGCGCGCGATGTCGGCGGCGCGGTTGCCGCGGCCGTGCGCGATGTAGATCAGGATCGCGGCCTGCGCGGACGAAACCCCCCAGGGGGTTACTTCACGATCCACCGCAGCAAAGATTGCGGCGCGCAGGCGCGTGATCCGGAAGCCCACGCTGTCCTCGACGCGGTAGGTCTGCGCCCGGTAAAGCCCCATGCTCGCTCCGCCCAATTAGCTGCCGAGGCAGTAAATTGCCTGCCATGGCAGCCAATGTCAAGAACCGCTCGGAACAGGGAGGCTCGGAACAGGGGAACCTGCGGTTCCCCCGTTACCCCCTCCCTGGGGCTATCTCACGCCGGGGGGCGGGGGTGGCGGGGTGCCGGGGGGCGGGGGCGGGATGGCGCGGGGCTGTTGCTGCACAGGCGGAGGGGTTGTGCGCGGCGCCTCGATCATGCCGCGCGGGACCGATTCGAAGCGCCCGGAAACCGGCACCCTGTTGCCGCGCGCGTACATGCACTGCGTGTAGGCGATGTCGTAGCGCTGTTGCAGGTCGCGGCCCGAATAGTCGCCGGCGCCCGCAGCGGCACCGAACAGCAGCCCGGTCCCCGCACCGACTGCGGCACCCTGTTGCCCGCCGAACGCGGCACCGACCAATGCGCCCAGCGCGGTCCCTATCGCGGCGCTGCGAACCGCATTTTCCGTCGCCACGTCGTTGGGCAAGGTGCCGCCGATCTGCGCGCTTGCGTACTGCCGGCACTCGAATTCATTGGCCCGGAACTCATCGAAGCTCTTGCCCGTGCCGGGAAGCACCATCACGCCCGGTCCGCTCGGCAGGGTCGTGCAGCCGGCCAGCGCGAGCAGAAGCGCGCCCGCCAAGAGCGCGGCATTTACTCGCCCGAAGACCCTGAGATACATGCTTCAGCGTAGCAAGGATCGGCTCTCCTCGAAGTGAGTTTTAGTAACAAAGTGTTTCAAGGAGTAGCGC
>JANNWA010000093.1:0-11869 GCA_031408275.1 Pseudomonadota bacterium | reverse complement strand
AGCAGCATAACCTTGAACATCGGCGGCGGCTTGACCCTTGCTTTCGCCGTCTTGAGTACTGTGTCGTCCTTGAACTGCGCCATTAGTGCCGTCTGCTCGTATTCCGCACCTGAGGGGCCGCCATGCTGTGACAAGCCTTTCCGGCCACGGTTCCCCGCGGAGATTCAGAATGATCTTCAACCGGTTCATCCTAATCAATGTATCCGCACAGCGCAATGTAATATCGGCGCGAAACGCGGCAAAACAAGGTGCTGTTCGAGCCCCCCTGTTCCAAACGTCAAGGCCGCCCGGAAGGCGGCCTTTTCTTTTTGGCGGGAAGAGCGCCGGAAGGATCGGAACAGGGGAAACCGAGGTTTCCCCCGTACCCCCTTCCTTTAGCGTGCTATTGCGTGCCCCAGGGCTTGATCGCGGCCTTGAGCTGCTTGTAGCCGTCGAGGTACTTCGGGCGCTTGCCGCCGTA
The DNA here is from genome assembly GCA_031408275.1 of Pseudomonadota bacterium. GTDB lineage: Bacteria > Pseudomonadota > Gammaproteobacteria > Burkholderiales > SG8-39 > SZAS-79. Next base: position 11,409 of record JANNWA010000093.1, on the reverse strand, counting down.
GATCTTGTCGAACGTCGCGAGCTGCTCGTCGAGCCATTTGGCGAGCTCGGCGTTGCCGGGGTTCGCGGCCTTGTAGGCCTCGTTGATCAGGACGAAATGGATGCGCGGGTCGTAGGGCTGCTTGGTGCCGCCTTCCGTCTCGTCGCCGGCCAGCAGGCGCAGCAGCATCGCGTCCGCGGAACCGAGCGTCTGTTCGTAAATGGGCTCGCCGACCATGCGGTACATGACGCTGGTCATGTCCTTGCCGTTCTTCATGGTGAAGCCCATATCCGCCCAGACCTTGTTCATGTCGGTGCCTGGCTTGACACGGTCGATGATCATCTGGCCCCAGGCGCGCAGGAAGTCAGGCGCGTCGGCCATCAGGTCGGTCAGGCGGTCGCCGTCGAGGTCGGTGGCGTAGACGATCACGCCTTTCTGCTGGACCATGTCGTGCAGCAGCAGGCCGAAGTTGGTGTCGGCGATGTGCTCCGAGATCTCGCCGCCCCAGTTCTCCATGCCGGCCTTGAAATCCTTCGGCAGCAGGGCGACGATGGCGTCGATCTTTTCCTTGTGCTCTTCGTAGGCGTCAACCGAGTACTTGCGCTTGAGTTCGAACTTCGTGCCTTTCAGCATCCAGCGCACGATGCCGGCGTTGACGGCATCTTCCTGCGCCTGCGTCGGCTTGGTCGCGACGCGGCCGACCTGCCCGGTCTCGTGGATCATTTTCAGGAACAGGCGCACCGCGTAGCACATGCGCACGCCCGGGGTGTTCATTTCCGAGTGGATATTGCCGGTGTCGATGTCGACACGGAATTTCTTCTTGTCCTGGGAATAGGGCAGGCCGGGCATGAAGCGGATGCTGGTAATTGTGCCGTAGGGGCGCACATTGCAGTACACGCCGGCTGCGGTGCGCAGCGGCGCGTTGGCCGATTTGCCGTTGACGACGACTTTCTTGCCGTGCTCGTTGACCATGAAGTCGCCGGCCGTGGACCACTTGAGCGCGGTGAACTCGAGCTTGCCGAACCAATCCAGCGACGCGAGTTTCGTGTCGTGGCGGAACTGCGCCATCATCGGCACTCCGAGGAAGGGCAGCCCGAGGACGTCCAGCGCCATCAGGGTGCCGTTCAGCGCGAACATGTCCGTGAAGGCATGCGCGACCGGCTTCACACCGCCGGTGCTGTTGCCACCTTCCCAGATGATCGCATCCGAACAACCCTTGGGCTGGACCTTGGAGCGTCTGTAAATGCCGTCGAGCATCTTGTACAGGTCGCCGTGCTGCTCTTCCTGGGCGATCTTCAGCAAGTCGAGTGTGGTGGTCATGGGCGGGAACCTCGGGTGCGGTAGGAGGGGGTGGTAAAAGATATATTATATAAGAGTTCAGGACCGGTCCGGGCGACCCCTACAGGGGCATGAGCTTCAGTACGAACACGCGCTCCGCCATCCAGACCGCGGCGACCAGCGCGATCAGCGCCGACCCGCCCGCGAAAATCATACGCCGGTAGAGCCTCGTGCGGCGCAGCCAGTAGGCGAGGGGCAGGAACAGGCTGACGATTGCCAACTGCCCGGCCTCCACTCCGAGGTTGAACCCGACCAGTGCAAGCGTCAGCGCATCCCGGGGCAAGCCCAGGTCGGCCAGCACGCTGGCGAACCCGAACCCGTGGACCAGTCCAAACCCGAATGCCACGGCCCAGCGCCGGCGGGCAACCACGGGCCATAGATTGTTGAGCGCCGCCACGACCACCGATAGCGCGATCGTCGATTCAACCAGCCGGGACGGCAGCGTGACGACCGAAAGCGCTGCGAGGCTGAGCGTGATCGAGTGGGCCAGCGTGAACGCCGTCACGATCCGCAGAACATCCCAGAACACCGGCGCGAAGCGCGCCGCGGGCTCCCATCCCCGGCGCCCGAGCACGAATACCGCAGGCAGCAGCAGCGAAACCAGGAACAGGATGTGGTCAAAACCTATAAGGATGTGCCAGATCCCTTCGCGGCCGTAATCGAGGAACTGTCCCAGCCGGGAGGGCGCGGCCAGCTCGAACTTCTGTTTCGGCCGCTCGGGGCTGAGGATCGCCGTGACGGTGCCGCCGGCGTGCTGGACCCGCAACAGGCCGCGGTGGGACGGGTCGAGGTCGAAGAACAGGCTGTACTCGACTTCTATTTCGCGCGGCGCGGAGCTTTTGCCGCAGTCGATCGAAAACCGCATCGCAGCGTAAGCCCCGTCGCTGTGGCCTTCCACGAGGTGCGCCGTCGGGGCCAGGGTGCAGCGCCTGCCGTCGGCGGCGACCGCAAGCCGGGCCAGCGCGTAGGCGGCGATGTCCTCGTGCCTCGCGCGCACTTCGCCCCAGCTGATCTCGCCGTTTCCGTCCGAATCCAGCCCGAGCGCGAAATCCAGGTCGCGCAGGGCGATGTCCCATTGGCCGTGCTGCCCGTCCTTCCCGGAGATCACTGCCAGGTAGCTGTCGCTGGGTTTGTGCGCATGCGCAACCTGGAGGGCGAATGCGAGCAACAGTGCGGCGACGAGCCTCACGGCGCGAGCGCCCGCAATCCGGCGGCGGTCCGGCGCACCCCGGCATCCTCGAACCCGGACTTCTCGAGCCAGTCGAGGGCGGGCTTCGCGGCCGCGCGATCGCGGGCCGCCAGCGCGGATTCAAGCAGGATGGCGGCATCGCGCGGTTCGCGCTGAGACTTCCAGTTCTCCGTGGCGAGCCGCAGCGCGCCGGCCGGGTCGCCCTTGAGGCGCAGGCGAAACCGGGCCTCCTCCTGGAGGTGCAGTTGCTCGCCTCTGAGGGCCGCTTCCGAAAAACGGTCGTCCAGCGCCTGGATGCGCCGCGCTGCGGTCGGCATGTTCAGGGACTTCTCGGCGAACGCAAGTCGCAGCAAGAGCGTGTCGGAGCGGACCCAGTCCTTCAGCAGCGCGACCACCTCCCCCGGGCGATTCTCGTCCAGCAGGAAGTCCGCGAACGCGGCAAGGAGGAAGTTGTCGGTGACGCCCAGCGCGAGGGCGGAACGGAAATGCTTTTCCGCCAGCACCGGGTCGCCGAGCCGCCGGGCCATCTCCGCCAGCCGCGTCAGGTTCCAGAGTTTCGATTCCGGAGAAGCGTCCGGCCTGCGCTGCAGCGCGACAGACAGGCGGTCGTGGGCCTTCCGGGCGTTTCCGGTCGTGGCGTCCACGTAGGCAAGGCATGCAGCCGCAAACAGCTCGCTCGCGTGCGGTGCAAGCGCCGCGCACTCGGTCCTCGCATCCGCATACCGGGCCTGGACCATGAAGATCGCGGCGCGCCAGGAGTGCGCCTCGATATCTGCAGGGTCCGCGTCCAGTGCGGCAGCCAGGTCGCCGAGCGCGCCCGCGAAGTCATGCCTGTACTGGCGCAGCAATGCGCGGACTACGCGCAGTCCGGGCGGGATGCTGGCGCCAGTCGTCCAAGGGCGCAGCACTGCCTCTGCGTAGCCGATGTAACGTGGATCCCCTTGCGCCATGGAAAGGTCGAAGTAGCGGCGCGCCAGGGCCTCAGCCAGCCGGGCGTCGGCGGGGCTGGCGGCGAGCGCCGCGCGCAGTCGGCTCAGCTCGCGGGCAACAGGGTCTGCGGGCTTGAGCGGGAGGCGTTCCAGTACCTGCGCATCGCTGGCGGGGGTGTAGGGGGCCGCCGAAACCGCAAAAGCGAGGCCGAGGAGGCTGGCGCAGACCGGCCGGAGGAAGGGCTGGAACATGAATCCGAACCGTTAAAACAACAGGTTATCACTATTGTTAAACCCATTCCTCATGACATAGAATGCCCAGGTGGTAAAAGCCACAGGGAGGCAGAACGGGGACAGAGGCCGGATCACTGGCCCGACTCGGTCGATCCAGCCGGATATTCGGGCCTGGGCGGCGGGAACACTCGTAAAGCCGTTACCCGCACACAAACCGACCGAGGAGATCGCAATGAACAAAGTCCTGTCCGTAGTCATCGCCGCCATGTTCGCCGCCGTCAGCTTCAGCGCCCTGGCCGCTGATGACAAGAAGAAGGCGGAAGTGAGTTCGAAGGATGGCAAGGCCGTCACCACCAAGGACGGCAAGAAAGTGGAAACCAAGTCAACCAAGGAAGAAAAGAAGAAGTAACTTCCCCCGCCGACCCCTGGCCAGTCGGGGTTGGCTGTTTGTAATTTTTCAAGGCATTGATATACAATAATAAAATGCGCAACGAGGAGGGGGGCCGGCGTCTGACGCCCGGCTGTCAACCGCGGGAAGATAAGCGCGTTATCTGGAGTCGGTGGGTTCGCCTGCCGAATTAGACCAACAACCCTGCTGAAGGAAGTCAAAATGCAAAAGCTGCTGTCGATCGTTATCGCCGCGATGTTCGCGACCGTGAGTGTCTCCGCTTTCGCCGCCTCGCACGCCGGCGCGCAAGCCAAAGACGACAAGAAGATGGAAAAGAAAGGCGACATGAAGAAAGATGAAATGAAGAAAGACGACAAGAAGATGGACAAGATGGAAAAGAAAGGCGAAATGAAGAAGTAAGTTTCTTCTCTTCGACCAAAAGGCAGGGTAAGTTCTCCCTGCCTTTTTTATTTGGAGTGCCGGATCGCATGCGCATTGCCAACTTCCTTGCCTTAGTCCTGCTGTGCCCGGCCCTTGCGGCCGCCCAACAGCTCCCGCGCACCGAGCTGTCGGCCGGCGTCCACCTGATTCGAGCCGAGGTGGCGGACAACTTCGTGACCCGCATGCAGGGCCTCATGCACCGGCCCTCGATGGGCGCGAACGAAGGGATGCTGTTCATTTTCGACGAGCCCGGCATCCAGTGCATGTGGATGAAGAACACGCTGATACCGCTCTCGGTGGCCTACCTCGCCGACGACGGCACCGTGGTCAACGTCGAGGACATGAAGCCGCAGACCGAGGACTCGCACTGCGCGAAGAAGCCGGTTCGCTTCGCGCTCGAAATGAACCTGGGCTGGTTTGCCTCGAAGGGCCTGAAGCCCGGCGCCAGGTTGCGCGGCCTGGAGAAGTACAAACCGCGATAGCCCTGCTGCCGCCTGCGGTTTTCAGTGACCGTGACGGTGGTGGATGTCCGGGTAGTGAGGATGGGTGTGCGTCAGCGGCTGGTGCCGGTGCGGATGCGAATGCGGTTCGCTGCCGTCCCAGTCGGAATCGTGCGTGTGCGCGTGATGAGCGTCGTGAGAGTGCTTGTGCGCATGTTCCAGAGTCTCATGGGAGTGGGGGTGTATGTGCCTTTCGCTCACGTGCAGCCATACGCCCAGCGCCATCAGGGCCGCTGCGCTCCAGAACAGGATTCCCGCAGGTTCGCCGAGGACCCCGATCGCCAGCGTCACACCGACAAACGGGGCCGTGGAAAAGTAGGCGCCCGTGCGGGCAGCCCCGAGTTCCCGCAGGGCAATTACGAACAGCACGAGGCTCAGGCCGTAACCCGCGAATCCGACGCCCATTGCGGCCGCTGAAACGAGCATCGGGGGCAGGGCGGCGCCAGCTGCCAACGCAAGGGCGAGGTTGGTCGCGCCGGCGACGCAGCCCTTGATCGCCGCGATCGTGAGCGCGTCGCCGCCAGAGACTTTTCGCGTGAGGTTGTTGTCGACTGCCCAGCACAGGCAGGCGGCCGCGACCAGCAGGGCCGCGCCATTCAGGCGGTCGAACACGCCGGGCTCGAATGCCAGCAGGACCCCGCCCGCGGTGATCAGCGCCATGCCCGCGGCGATGCGCCGGTCGAAATTCTCCCGGAACACGAACCAGGCGATCAGCGCGGTGAAGACGCTTTCGAGGTTGAGCAGCAGCGAGACCACGGTCGCCTGCGTGGATGCGAGCCCGGACATCAGCATCGCCGGCGCAGCGACCCCGCCGGCCAGAACCGCCCCCGCGAGCCACGGCAAGTCGGCCGCAGAGACTCCGAGTGGGACGCTGCGTCCACCCGCGCGCCGCACCAGCAACCAGGCACCGAGGCCGAGCCCGCTGCCGGTATACAGCAGCCCGGCCAGGGCAAATGGGTGCACGTCGACGCCCAGTGCTTTTGCTGCCGGGGTACTCGCCCCGAACAGGGCGGCGGCGGCAAGCGCGCCGGCGATCGACCACTTGCCGCCGGAATTCATCATCGCAGGCGAGGGTCAGCGGCCGAAAAACACCGCCGCATGGGCGCCGGCCGCCATGAAGAAAAGCAGCGGAAAGGAAAGCGCCAGGTTGAACCGCGACACGACGAAGGCGATGCGGCGGGCGCGAGCCTTCTCTGCTTCGGTCGCAGGCACGAGGCCGAGCACCTTCTTCTGGTTCGGCCAGATCAGCGCCCAGACGTTCACCAGCATGAGCGTCCCGAGCCACGCGCCGATTCCGATCAGCAGGTAGGCCGGCTGAAGCGTGAACGCCGCGACAAAATTCTTGCCGAGGAGCGCCGCACCGGTGATCCAGGTAAGCACGGCGGCCCAGCGGAACCAGAACAGCGCCCGCGGCGCGACGTGCTTAGCTATCCCGGCCGCGGTCCCGTCGGCCTGCGCGTCCTTGAGGGCCTGGGCCTGGACGAAGTTGAAGTAATAGAGCAGGCCGACCCACATGATGCCGGCCATGAGGTGCAGCCACCGCGACAGCGCCGGGACGTAGTCCATGTCAGCCCCCGAGCGCCATGCGCGCGATCGCGTACAGCAAGACCGTGAGAAGCACCCCGCAGATCGTGGTGCCGGTGAGGGTGTCCAGAGGATTTTTCATCGTGGCGTTCCTTGAAACAAAAACCCCCGCGGGGCGCGGGGGTCGTGGTCGGTGCGAATTGCGGGGCCGCTCAGCCGAAGTTCGTGGCCGCGAAGTCCCAGTTCACGAGGCTGTTCAGGTAGGTCTCGACGAACTTGGGCCGCGCATTGCGGAAGTCAATGTAATAGGCATGCTCCCAGACGTCGATCGTCATCAGGGGCTTGTCAGCGCCGGTCAGGGGCGTAGCGGCATTCGAGGTGTTGACGATGTCTACCGAGCCGTCTGCCTTCTTTACGAGCCAGGTCCAGCCCGAGCCGAAATTGCCGACGGCGCTCTTCGTGAACGCGTCCTTGAACGCGTCGTAGGAACCCCACTTCTTGTCGATCGCCGCGGCGAGCGCGCCGGCTGGCTTGCCGCCGCCGGCGGGCTTCATGCTGCTCCAGAAGAACGTGTGGTTCCAGACCTGCGCCGCGTTGTTGAAAATGCCGGCCGAGGACTTCTTGATGATCTCCTCGAGGGTGGCGTTCTCGAACTCGCCGCCCTTGATCAGGTTGTTCAGGTTGGTCACATAGGCCTGATGGTGCTTGCCGTAGTGAAACTCGAACGTCTCCTTGGAGATGTGCGGGGCGAGCGCATCCATGGCGTAGGGCAGTTGGGGAAGCTTGTGTTCCATTCGGGACCTCGGGGTGTGGGGAGAAGGGATTGCGGGACAGAGGCGGGATTCTATGGGAACTTGCCTCGCGCTGACAATGGAAGCCTTGAGCGGCAGGGGTGGCCCGGTCAGTGCCCCCCGGTTATCGCCCCCGAGGCTGCGGCGAGCAGGACCGCCAGTTCAAGGAAGGCGACGGCTGCAAACACCCAGTCGCGCTTGGCGAGCAGCGGGGGCAGGATTCTCAGGTAACAGGCCATGGTCACTACGCCAAGGAACGCGACCCCGATGAAATTCATGTAGTCGCCGCGCGCCACGAACGCCACCCAGCCCCAGCCCACCGGCCCGCCGGTGGCGGCCAGGTACTGGTCGATGGGCAGGATCCAGTACTTTGGCAGGTCGGCGAACGAAACGTGCGGCGCGGCGAGCCCGGAAGCGTACACGCAGAACGTGGCGACGAGGACCAGGAACCCGATCCGGGTGCCCGCATCCATCCAGGCGGCGTAACGCAGTTGTTCGTCCGACACGTGAGAAGACACATGCGCCGACACGAGCGGCCGTTTCAGTTCCATATTCCCAACCCCTTTAGGAGCGCGCGCAGTCCCGCAAACACGAGCAGGATGAGGACGGTCCTGCGGATCAGCCGGGTGGGCGCGGTGCGCAGCAGCCGCGCCCCGATCCGCGCGCCGAGCATGATTCCCACGCAGGAAGGCACGACCAGGATCGGCAGCATGGCGCCGCGGTTCAGGTAGACCCACGCCGCGGACGTGTCGATCACCGACAGCAGGAAACTGCTGGTCCCGGCGGCCAGCTTGAGCGGCACGCCCATGAGTATGTTGAGCGCGGGCACGTTGGCCCATCCGGCGCCGAGGCCGAACATTCCGGCGAGCAGGCCGATGACCGCGAACGTCGCGAGCCCGGCGACGGTATTGCGCGCCCGCCACTCGACGTCCGCGCCGGTGGCCGGGTCGTGGTAGATGCCATGCATCTTGAGGGCGTTCGCCAGGGCGTCGGGTTTCGCGGCTGGGGCCGCCTCGCGCCCCTGCGTGCGCAGCATCAGCGCGACGATTGCGAGGATCGTTGCGCCCAGCGCGGTCTGCACCACGCTGGCCGGCAGCGCGAGGCCGAGCAGCGCGCCGAAGATCGAGGCGATCGAGCCGACCAGCGCAAGGGGCAGCGCGAGGCGCATGCTCGCCATGCCGCTGCGCAGGAGCGACGGGCCGGCCGCGAGCGCGCCGCAGAGCGCGAGCAGCAGGCCGGCCCCCCGGACGAAATCGAGGTGGAAGGGAAAGAAGCCGCTCACGATCGGCACGAACAGCACGGCGCCGCCCACTCCGCCGAGCACTGCGACCACGCCGAGCAGGAACGTCACCACGAACAGCGCAATCGGCCAGACCCACCAGGCCACGGCCGCGCTTCCCGGGCCGTCGGCCGCGCAGGCCGCGTGCGGCACGCACAGGCACAGCGCCGCCAGGGCAAGGGGCGCGAAGCGGAGGGTGGAGGGCGGCATGGGGTACAAGTGTAGGAGGCGAATCCGGCCAGGAGGATGCAAAATTGTTATGCGCCCATTTTCCCACGCAGCGGCGCGGTTCGCGCCGGCGTTGACGCTCGCCGGGCGGATCCCTATGCTGGCCGGCCGCGTCAAATACACCATCAGCCATGCCAAAACTCGCTGCAAACCTGTCGTTGCTTTTCACTGAATCTGGCTTCCTCGATCGCTTCGACTCAGCTGCGCAGGCGGGGTTTCGCCACGTCGAATACCAGTTCCCCTACGAATTCGACAAGGACGCGGTCGCCAAGCGCGCGCGCGCGGCGGGGGTCGAGGTCGTGCTCCACAACCTTCCTGCCGGCAACGCCGCGAAGGGCGACCGGGGCATCGCATGCCTGCCGGAGCGGGTGGACGAGTTCCGCGCCGGCGTGGGGCGCGCGATCGAATATGCGCATGCCGTCGGGTGCCCGCGGCTGAACTGCCTTGCGGGGGTGGTCCCGCCGGGCGCTCCGGCGGAGCCGTTTCGCAGGACGCTGGTGGAGAACCTGCGCTTTGCGGCGCGTGAACTTGGCCGGGCCGGACTCGTGTTGGTGATCGAGCCGGTCAACAGGCGCACCGTCCCGGGCTTTTTCCTCAACGGCTCGGCCCAGGCCGTCGCGATCCTCGACGAGGTCGGCGCGGACAACGCGTTCCTCCAGTACGACCTGTTCCACATGCAGATCCTGGAGGGCGACCTTGCGATGACCATGGCCCGCCTGATGCCGCGTATCGGCCATATCCAGATCGCGGACGTCCCGGCGCGCCACGAACCCGGCACCGGCGAGCTGAACTTCGGTTTCCTGCTCGCCGAGATCGACCGGCTCGGATACTCGGGCGCGATCGGCTGTGAATACAATCCAGCCAAGGACACGCTTTCCGGCCTCGCCTGGGCCGCCCGCTACCTGAAGGCCTGAATGGGCGCCGAAGAATCCATTGCCACCCGGATCGACCCCGCGCGCCAGCGCGAGGTCGTCGCAGCGCTGCGCGCGTTCATGCCCGCCCACACGGTGCTGTACCGGGAGGAAGAGACGCGCCCCTTCGAATGCGACGGCCTGTCGGCCTACCGCCAGCTCCCGATGGTGGTCGCGCTGCCGGAGACCGAGGAGCAGGTGGCGCGGATCCTCAGGACCTGCCATGCATTGGGCGTGCCCGTGGTGCCGCGCGGGGCCGGGACCGGCCTTTCGGGGGGCGCGCTGCCCTCAGCCGAAGGCGTGCTGCTCGGCATGGCGAAATTCAACCGCATCCTTTCGGTCGATGCCCACGCGCGCACGGCCCGGGTGCAGCCAGGCGTGCGCAACGCCGCGATCTCCGAGGCGGCCGTGCCGCACAAGCTCTACTACGCGCCCGACCCCTCGAGCCAGATCGCCTGCACCATCGGCGGCAACATCGCCGAGAACTCGGGCGGGCTGCACTGCCTCAAGTACGGGCTCACGGTCCACAACGTCCTGCGTGTGCGCGGCTACACCGTCGAAGGCGACCCGGTCGAATTCGGTTCGGAGGCGCTCGACGCGCCGGGGTACGACCTGCTTGCGCTTTCGATCGGCTCCGAGGGCATGCTCGCGGTTACGGTGGAGGCGACGGTGAAGCTCGTGCCGAAGCCCGAGGTGGCACGGGTGATCATGGCGTCGTTCGCGGAAGTGGAAACCGCCGGCAACGCGGTCGCCGACATGATTGCCGCCGGCATCATTCCCGCCGGCCTCGAGATGATGGATCGCCCCGCGACACGCGCCGTGGAGGAGTTCGTCCATGCAGGCTACGACCTCGATGCGGCCGCGATCCTGCTGTGCGAGTCCGACGGCACGCCCGAGGAAGTCGAGGAGGAGATCGGCCGCATGAAGGCGGTGCTGTCGCGTTCCGGCGCCACGCAGCTGCGCGTGTCCGGGAGCGAAGCGGAGCGCCTGAAATTCTGGGCGGGGCGCAAGGCCGCGTTTCCGGCGGTCGGGCGCATCTCGCCGGATTACTACTGCATGGATGGCACGATCCCCAAGAAGCGCCTGGGGGAAATGCTCGGGTTCATCGCCGAGATGGAGAAGAAGTACGGCCTGCGCTGTCCCAACGTGTTCCACGCGGGCGACGGCAACCTGCACCCGCTGATCCTGTACGACGCCAACGATCCGCAGCAGCTGCACCGCACCGAGGAATTCGCGGCCGAGGTGCTCGAAAAGTGCGTCGAGGTGGGCGGCACGATCACCGGCGAGCACGGCGTCGGCATCGAGAAGATCAACCAGATGTGCATCCAGTTCGGCACGCGCGAGATCGAACTGTTCCTGGCATTGAAGCGGGCGTTCGACGAGAAAGGCCTGCTCAACCCGGGCAAGAACATCCCGACGCTGCACCGCTGCGCGGAATACGGCCGCATGCACGTGCGTGGGGGAAAGCTCCCCTTCGCCGAGCTGCCGCGCTTCTGAGATGCAGGCGGCGCTCGGGAGAATCGCGGACCGCGTCCGTGCCGCGGCCAAAGGCGACGGCGGCCTGCGCCTGCGCGGCGGAGGCACCAAGGATTTCTACGGCGGACCGCTCTCCGGCGAGGTGCTGGACTTGCGCGAGTATGCGGGCGTGGTGACGTACGAGCCCACGGAGCTGGTGATC
>JANNWA010000092.1:0-19993 GCA_031408275.1 Pseudomonadota bacterium | reverse complement strand
GGGCGCCATGTACGCGGCCGACATCGAGCACCCGGAACTCTGCGCCACGGTCCAGGCCGTACTGGCGTCACCCGCGGCGATTTCGCAGACGACCTGGAAAAATGCGGCCGGCTCGAGCTCCGCACCACCGAAGGTGTGCGGCAGGAACATGCGGAACATCTTCGCCCTGTGCAGCGCATCGAGGAGGTCTTCGGGCAGCGTGCAGGTGGCGTCTATCTTCGGCGCAGCGGCCTCCAGCAGCGGCCGCAGCCCGCGCGCGCGCTCGATCCAGCCCTGCTCGATCTCGGTCCTTGCGTTTGCGCGCATGTTCATTGCTGTCCGGCCTCCCCTTTGCGCCAGTATATTTGTTCACGGGGCAAACGCCCCGCACGTGCGCTGCAATTTATAACCCCTTGTTATCAGGCGCCGAGGTCGCGGGATTTGATTAGTGGCGCCGCGCATGGAATCATCCATGCATGAAGCCAATCCCCCGCCTCCTCCTCAGCCTCTTCGGAACCGCACTGCTGGCCGCCATGGCCCCGGCGCGCGCCGCGGATTTCCCCACCAAGCCCGTGCGCCTCGTCGTCGGCTATGCCGCGGGCGGCGCGACCGACCTGGTCGCGCGGGCCCTGGGCCGCAGCCTCTCTGAGCGCTGGGGCCAGCCCGTGGTGGTCGACAACCGGCCGGGCGCGGGCGGCAACATCGGCTCCGACGCGGTAGCCAAGGCCACGCCGGACGGCCACACCGTCGTCATGATCCCGCCCGCGTTCGCGGTGAACGCGAGCCTGTTCAAGAAGCTCCCGTTCGACCCGGTCGCCGATTTCAAGCCGGTCGGGATGGTCGCGGTGGTGCTGAACGTGTTCGTGGTCACGCCCTCGCTCCCTGCGAAGACGGTGGCCGAATTCGTGCAGTACGCCAAGAAGAATCCCGGCACGATCAACTTCGCCTCCGCCGGCATCGGCGCGTCCAGCCACATGGCGGGCGAGTTGTTCAAGAGCTACACCGGCATCGACATGGTCCATGTGCCCTACCGCGGCACCAGCCAGTACATTCCCGACATCATCAGCGGCAAGGTGCAGGCGTCGTTCGACACCCTGTCCGCCCTGCTGCCGCACATCCAGTCCGGAAGCCTGCGCGCGATGGCACTGAGTTCCGCCAGCCGCTCGCCCCTGCTGCCCGACGTCCCGACCATGAAGGAAGCCGGCCTGCCCGAGTACCAGGTGAGCGTCTGGCTGGGGCTGTATGCCCCCGCCGGCACGCCGGACGCCACCATCCGGTCCTTCAACCAGAGCCTCAACGCGGCGTTGCAGACGCCCGCGCTCGCAAAGCAGATCGCCGACATCGGCGGCGTCGCGACGACCTCGACGCCCGAAGAGTTCGGATCCTTCGTCAAGCGCGAGATGGACCGTTACCGCGAAGTCGTCGTTCGGACCGGCGCTACGGCAAACTAGCCCGCGCCGGCAGCGATTCCTTGCGCAAGCGCGGAAACGGCGATTGAACAATCTCGCTGTAGAAGAGCGCATCCGGCGCATCGAGGCGGAACCGCTGCCGCGGAACATCGGCGCGTTGCTCGACACCGCTGCGGACGCGGTGCCCGGCCAGACGGCCTGGCGCTTCATTGCCAACGACGAAGCGATCACCTACCGTGAGTTACGCGACGCGGTGAACCGGCTCGCCAACGGCCTCGCCGCAGCAGGCGTGCGCCCGGGAACCCATGTCGGCGTGATGCTGCCCAACATTTCCGCGATGCCGCTCACCTGGCTCGCCCTCGCGCGGCTGGGCGCGGTCATGATCCCGGTGAACACTCGGTACACGGGCCGCGAACTGCACTATTGCCTCGAGGACGGGCGCGCGGAGTTCCTCGTGATCCACGATGCTTCGCTGGAAGCGCTCCGCGCGATGCCTTCGCCCCTCGCCGGGCTCTCAGGGCGGGTGTTCGTCGTGGGCGAGGCGCCAGCCGGACTGCGCGACTGGGCGGGCCTTTCCGCCACGCAGGGGGCGGCCCTGCCCGAGGTCGAGGAACCCGGCCTGGAAACGGTGCTCAACCTGCAGTACACCTCAGGCACGACGGGTTTTCCCAAGGGCTGCATCCTGACCCAGCGCTACTGGCTCACCTGCGCCAAGACCTACTCCACGTTCGACGGCCTGAAGATCGATCGCATCCTGGCGGACAATCCGTTCTTCTACATGACGCCGCAATGGCTGCTGCTGATGGCTTTCCTCCAGCGCGGCACGCTGTTCGTCGGGCCGCGGCTGAGCGCCAGCCACTGGCTGGAAAGCGTGCGCGCCCATCGCATCCAGTATTGCCTGTTCCGCGAAATCTACGCGCAGCAGCCCCCCACACCCCACGATGCAGACACCGGGCTCCTGCGTGCGAGCATCTACCCGCATCGCGCCGCGGACCACGCCGGGCTGGAGAATCGTTTCGGCTGCCCGATCCGGCCTGCGTTCGGCATGACCGAGATCGGCGCAGGGCTGATCATGCCGATCGAGGCCGCCGACATGGTGGGTTCGGGCTCCTGCGGCATCCCGGCGCCGTTTCGCGAATGCCGGATCGCGGACCTCGACGGCAACACCCTGCCCACAGGTAGAACCGGGGAGCTTCTGGTCCGCGGCCCGGGCATCCTCAAGGGCTACTACGGCAAGCCCGAGGCCACGGCCGCAGCCTTCCACGGCGAGTGGTTTCGCACGGGCGACCTCGCGCGTTGCGACGAGCGCGGCTATTACTACATCGTCGGGCGCATCAAGGACATGATCAAGCGCGCGGGCGAGAACATCGCCGCCAACGAAGTCGAATCGATCATCGAAATGATGGCCGGGGTCGCGGAGGCCGCTGTCGTCGGCGTGCCCGACGAGCGGCGCGGAGAAGAGGTGAAAGCCTGCCTCGTCCTGGCGGACGGGTACGCCGTGACGGACGTGCCGCCGCAATCCGTGCTCGACCACTGCGCCCTTCATCTTGCCGCGTTCAAGCTGCCGCGCTACCTTGAGTACCGGGCCGTACCGCTGCCGCGCACCGCGAGCGGGAAAGTCGCCAAGACCCAGCTGCGCACGGAACGCGCCGACCTGCTCGCGAACACGTGGGAGCGGGTGCACGGCCGATGGACCTGCGCCCCCCGCCCGCACCCTTCACCCATCTCGGACCGACCCACGGAGGCACCATGACTGACCTCTGGAAGAAATCCGCAACCGACCTCGCTGCGGGCATCCGCGACCGCGAGTTCTCATCCGAAGAACTGGTGCGGGCCACCCTGGCCCGCATCGAGGCGCTGGACAAGCGCACCAACTCGTTCGCCATCGTGGATGCCGAAGGCGCGCTCAACTTGGCGCGGGAGGCCGACAAGGCGCTGCGCGCAGGCGGGGCCACCGGGCCGCTGCACGGCCTGCCGGTGACGGTGAAGGATGTCATTGCCACCAAGGGCATCCGCACGGCCTACGGCTCGCGCCTGTACAAGGACAACGTCCCGGCCGCGGACCCGGAGGCGATCGCGCGCGTGAAGCGCGCCGGCGGGATCATCCTGGGCAAGACCACGTCGCCCGAGTTCGCGCACAAGATCCTGACCGACAGCCCGCTGCACGGCATCACGCGCAACCCCTGGTCGCTCGGGCACTCGTGCGGCGGCTCGAGCGGCGGCGCGGGCGCAGCCTCGGCCATGGGCTTCGCGCCCTTGCACGTCACCACGGACGGCGGCGGATCGTCGCGCGTGCCGGCCGCCTGCTGCGGCGTGGTGGGCCTCAAGCCCACGATGGGTTCGGTCCCCAATGAAACCTCGCAGGACCTGTTCGGCCTGCAGGTGCTCGGGACCATCGCGCGCACGGTGGCCGACGTGAAACTGCTGCACCAAACCATGGCCGGCCCGTTTGCGGGCGACCCGATCACGGCCGGGGGCGCCGCGGTCGAACCCGTGCCCTTGGGCGGCGACCCGGCCGCGGTCCTGAAGGGGCTGCGCGTGCGCTACTTCCCGCTGATGGGCAACCAGCGCGTCGATACCGAAGTGGCTGCGATCACCAAGGGCATGGTCGACGCCATGGCGGCCGCCGGCGCGCAGGTCTTCGAGGCAGGCGACATCGACTGGGCCGCGGATGCCTGGCGCGTCTACATGCGCGCCCAGCAGGCGCAGCGGTTCCGTTCGACCATGGACAAGGTGCGCGACCAGCTCGATCCGTCGATGGTGATGTGCATCGAGGAAGGCCTCGCGCAATCCGCCGCGGAGCTGCAAGCTGCGATGCAGGAGCGCTCGGGGCTCTTTCGGCGCCTGCAGGCCGCGTTCACCACGGCGGACATTTTCGTCTCGCCGATCGTCGCTGCGCCGCCGCTCAAGGCCACGCACCTCGCGCACGAGCCCATCATCATCAACGGCCGCGACGAAGGCCCATTGCGCAAGTCCTGGTACAACTACGTGATCCCGCTGAACGGCTCGGGCCACCCGGCGATGTCGGTCCCCTGCGGCCGCACGGCGGCGGGCCTGCCGCTGGGCCTGCAGGTCGCAGGCCCCTGGCGCAGCGAACCGCTTTTGCTGCGTGTCGCGGCGGCGTTGGAGGCGCTGCGCCCCTGGGCGCAGGACTGGCCGCCGGCTGCCGAAGCCTGAATCCCGGCTTTACATAACTTTACCTGCCGGAGATACGCGCCTTACACCTCGCGCCCAGACTGCTTTCCCAGGGGAGCCTTTCCCCGCAACCCCAAGGAAACAGTCATGAGCGAAATCGAAACCAAGACCCCGGGACGCCGCAGTTTCTTCAAGCGCGCGGCAATCGCGACCTCCATCGGCAGTATCGCCGCGGTGGTCGGCTTCAAGGCCTTTGCCGACCCGGCCGACCACGTGCGCTGGCACCGCGGCATGATGCACGCGAGCTTCACCCCCGAGCAGGCGGAAAAGCGGATCGACCGCGGGCTCAAGCACTTCTACGTCGAGGTGGACGCCACCGAGGCGCAGAAGCAAAAGCTCGACCCGATCGTGAAGCAGGCGGCGAAGGACCTGATGCCCCTGCGCGCGAAGATGCACGAGGCGAGGAAACAGGGCGCCGCCCTGCTCTCGGCCGAAACCGTCGACCGCGCCGCGATCGAGTCGTTCCGCGCCCAGCAGTTGCAGATGGCCGACGCGGCCAGCAAGCGCTTCTCGCAGGCGCTGGCCGACGTGGCCGAAGTCCTGACGCCGGCGCAACGCAAGGACCTCGCCCAGCGCCTAGAGAAGATGGGCCCGGGCATGCGCGGCGGCATGCACCGCGGCTGATCCCCGAGCGGCGATAATGCGCGCATGACCCAGCGCATCCTGCTGATCGAAGACGATCCCCGCCTGGCCGAAATGGTTTCGGAGTACCTCGGCAAGGCGGGGTTTCGCGTCACCCACGCGCCCGACGGGCGCAGCGGCCTCGACCTGCACGCGCGCGAACCGTTCGATGCCTTGGTGCTCGACCTCATGCTGCCCGACATGGACGGCCTGGAGGTCTGCCGCGAACTTCGCTTGAAATCGGCCACCCCGGTGCTGATGCTGACCGCGCGCGGCGACGCCACCGACCGCATTGTCGGCCTCGAGATGGGCGCCGACGATTACCTGCCCAAACCCTTCGAACCGCGCGAACTGCTGGCCCGGCTGAAGGCGATCCTCAGACGCGGCCAGCCGGGGACCTCCGCGCCATTGCTGCGCTTCGGCCGACTCGACATCGACGCCGACGCGCGGACCGTGCGCCTCGACGGCATTGAACGCCCCCTGACCGGCTACCAATTCGAACTGCTCACCGTGCTCGCGCGCAACGCCGGGCGCGTACTCACGCGCGAAGCGCTCATGGACCTCGTCAAGGGCGAGCCGCTGGAAGCGTTCGACCGCTCGATAGACGTCCACATCTCGCGCATCCGCGCGGCGATCGAGGATGACCCGAAGAAGCCGCGCCGCATCGTCACCGTCCGCGGCGCGGGGTACGTGTTCGCCAAGGCGCAGGACTGATGCGCCTGCCGCTCTACCTGCGCATCTACCTCGCGGTGCTTGCAAGCCTCGCGGTGTTCGCGCTGGCGGCGGGAATGATGTGGCGCCAGATGGGCGACTCCGGCACCGCGGGCCAGGCGTTCTCGCTCGCGGCGACATTCGCGCAGAACATCCTGCCCGGCGCGGGTGCGAACTCGACCGAGCAGCAGGCCGCCCTCGGCAAGCTCGCGGCGAACCTCGGCGCCGACGCCGCGCTGTTCGCGGCGGACTTGCGGCCGTTGGCGTCGGTCGGGGCTGCCCTGCCCGCGCCCGAGGCCGGGCGCGAATCGAGCGGTTGGGTACGCCGCGCGGCCGGGCCGCCGGTCTGGGTGCTGAAGCTGCCCGACGGGCGCTGGCTGGTGGCACGCCTGCAACGCGAGCGGCCGCACCCTGGCCTGGGATTTTTCGGCATCCTTGCCCTGATAGTGCTGGCCGTGGGCGTCGGCGCGTTCCCCGTGGTCAGGACGCTGACCAGGCGCCTCGAGCGATTGCAGCAGGGCGTGGAGTCGCTCGGCGCGGGCGACCTGTCGGCGCGGGTGCGGGTCGAGGGGCGCGACGAAGTGGCGAACCTCGCCGCCAGCTTCAACCGCGCCGCGGCCCGCATCGAGGAGCTTGTGACCGCGCACAAGGCGCTGCTGGCGAACGCCTCGCACGAACTGCGCACGCCGCTTGCCCGCATCCGCATGGCGGTCGAACTCATGCGAGCCGACGCGGACCCGAAACGCCGCAAGGACCTCGAAACGGACATCGCCGAACTGGATGCGTTGATCGAGGAGATCCTGCTGGTCAGCCGGCTCGACGCAGGAATCGAAGCGGCGGGCGGGATGCAAGCCGTCGAGGATGTGGACCTGCTGGCGCTGGCGGCGGAAGAATGCGCGCGCTGCGACGGCGCCGAGCTGGAGGGCGATCCGGTCACTCTGCGCGGGGATCCGCGACTGCTGCGCCGCATGATCCGCAACCTGCTGGTCAACGCCCAGCGCCATGGCGCTCCTCCCATCGAAGTCGTCGTGAGGCGCGGCGGCGCGGGTGCCGAGGTCACTGTCCGCGACCACGGCGCCGGCATCCCCGAGGCGGACCGCGAACGCGTGTTCGAACCCTTCTTCCGCCGCCCCGGGGCCAGCCAGGCGGGTGGCGCGGGGCTGGGCCTCGCGCTGGTGCGCCAGATCGCCGAACGC
Source organism: Pseudomonadota bacterium (assembly GCA_031408275.1). Lineage (GTDB taxonomy): Bacteria > Pseudomonadota > Gammaproteobacteria > Burkholderiales > SG8-39 > SZAS-79. The sequence continues at coordinate 12,882 of JANNWA010000092.1, read as the reverse complement.
CATGGCGGACAGGCGCGCTGCGAGGTCCCTGCCGAGGGACCGGGAAGCCGGTTCAGGGTCTGCCTCGCCGATCAACCGCCTGCCCGACAATAAGGCGATAGGAAATTCAATCCTGCCTCTTTCGAGCGTCGGACCGATGACCGTGCTGTTCTGCTGATTACCCCTGTGTCTGTTACCGAACAGAGCAATTCCCGCCCGCAGTGGAGCATCTTCGAAGCCGCCGGGCGCCTGCCCTGCGGAACGGACACCACACGGGGGCACTCCAATGATGGATCGGATCATCGCAGGCCGCTTCGAGACCAAGACGATCGCGGACGGTGTGGCGACGGTGCTGCACAACTATGTGGATGCGGATGACATCTGCATCTTCCACGTCTGTGCGCTTCGCGGCGCCCGGCGACGAGCAGCACGTGATCGACACGCTGCGAGAGGAAGGCGCTGCCGACATCGAGCGGGCCGACGGCATGTGGGTGGACGGGGACTGGGCGGATTTCGATCCCGTCGCGACGCCGCGACTGGTCGACCCGGCCCCCGTAGCACCCCCCTGAGCCACCGGCCGTGACCGAACTCATACCTCCCAAGACGCTTGACGCGCAGAAGGCCGACTTTACTGCCGAGGGCGCGCCGCCGCCGAAAAAAGGAATCGGCATGATGGTTACGGAGTCCGATATTCTCAACGCCAGCATCCTGATCGTCGACGATCAGGTGGCAAATGTCAGACTGCTGGAGCGATTACTGCACGATGCCGGCTATGCCTGCGTCGCTTCGACAATGAATCCGCGCGAAGTCTGCGCGCTCTATGGCAAGAACCGCTACGACCTGATCCTTCTCGACTTGCAGATGCCCGGCATGGATGGGTTCCAGGTGATGGCCGATCTCAAGCCAAACGATGCGCAAGGCGGTCCTCTGGTCCTCGTGATCACCGCACAGCCGGACAAGAAATCGCGTGCCTTGCAGGCCGGCGCAAAGGATTTCATCAGCAAGCCATTCGATCTGGTCGAAGTCAAGACGCGCATCCACAACCTGCTGGAAGTGGGGTTGCTGTACAAGAAACTCGAGAATTGCTGCAAGACGCTGCAGCAGCTCGACCGCAGGAACAGCGAGATGGTCTCTGCGGTAAATCATGAACTGCCCGCCTTGCTCACCGCGATTCGCGCTGCGCTCGCGCTTCTGCCCGGGGACGCCGCGGGGGCGCAACCAGACAAAGCGCGCGGTCTCGTCGAAATCGCAGCGGACAGCTGCGAGCGCCTGATCCAGCTGATCAAGGACCTGCAAGGCAGTCATGGCGACTACTGAGGCGAGGATCGATTCGCGATCGCCTGCAATCCAGTAATATCGGCGCGATACGGGGCCGTTCTTGCCGTGTTCGCGCGGGTGCGTTCGCGTCTCCGTAGATAACGTCGCCTTGGAGGTGGCATGGCCATGATCGGCGTCTACCGCGAGCTGGAAGGCTGCATGCAACTGCTCGGGCATGTGCTGCGCCGGCTGCCGGTGCTCAAGCTGCCGCCCATGGCGCAGCAGCTGACGCGCGAGATCTATTTCACCGGCGTGGGCGCCATGGCGGGTTTGGTGACTCGCGCCGCGTTCATCGGCACGCTCATCATCGTCTACGTGATAGAAGTGCTCGAGGCCGACGCGGCGCTCGCAGTGAAGATCCTGCTGTGGGTTGTGCTGCGCGAGATGGGGCCGTTGCTTGCGGCGTTCCTGGTGCTGCAACGTAGCGGCACTGCGATCGTCACGGAGATCGCCCTGATGCAAATCACGGGCGAGATCGCGAGCCTGCGGCGCATGCGCGTCGATCCCAGCGACTATCTGGTCGTGCCGCGTGTGGTCGGCGTCGCAGTATCGACCGCGGTACTGAGTTTCTATGTGCAGCTGATCGCGGTAGGCGGCGGCATGTTGCTCAGCACGCTGGCGGTGCATGCCACATTAGCCGAGTTGGCGGACCGTTTCTTTCTGCTTGCGAGCCCGATGGATATTGTCTATTCCCTGCTCAAGAGCCTGCTGTTCGGCGTGAGCATTGCCGTCATTTCCTGCTACCACGGATTGCACCCGTCCGGGACTTCGATCAACGCCATTCCCAAGGCGGCGATCAGCGCGCTGACCCAGAGTACCCTGGTCTTGATGCTGCTGAACGTCGTTTTTGCCTACCTGGTGTTCGGCGTGCTGTTGTTCGGCCTGGTGACCGCCCAGCTATGAACACTGCAACCGAGCGGGTGGCAGCGGATGCCGTGGTGCCGCCGGCGTTGGAAACCACCGGAGTTGGGCTGGCCTGCGAACTTCCGGCGGATGCCGATGCGGATCGCCGAATCTGGATACCCACGGGCGTGAGTCTGCGGGTCCGGATCGCGAATCCGGCGCACCGGGCGCGGCTGCTCGCCGCGATATTCGACATGGAGCCGGATGCGGAGTTGCGACTGGTCCTGCTGGGTGCCGCGGTCGATGCGCTCAGCGTGAAGGAGCGCATCGCGCTGCGCGAGCGCCTGGCATTCCTGGCAGCGGAAGGTGGCTTGCTCAGCAACCTGAACGCGTGGGAGAACATCATTCTGCCGCTTGCCTGCCACCATCCGGAGCGCCTGCAGGGGATTGCCGCGGAAGTGCATGCTCTGGTCACCGAACTTGGAGGGGCGCCGCAGATCCTGCTCGGCAAGCTTCCCGAGGAAATGACGCGGTTAGAGAAGAAAATCACCGGATTTGTCCGCATTCTGCTGGAGGCGCCCGATCTGGTGTTGGTCGAGAATTTTGCCGCCGGACTGGACAGCGCCGAGCGCATGCGCCTGCCGTACTTTGCAAACACGTATCATGCAAGGTATCCGGGAGGGACTTTCGTGCAGTTGGAGGACGTGCTGGGCGACTGATGCCGAATCCGCCAAGGAGAACGCAGTGAAACACAATTACGCCACACCCGTGCGCTTTGCCGGGATCGAAAAGAAAGTCAGCCTGTTCCTGATTGCCGCAGCGCTGGTCTTGCTCGGCGCGATTGGTCTCGTCAGCTACAAGCAGGGCGTGTTCGTGCGGCATTCATCCATCTATTTTTACGCGGCGAATGTTTTCGGCATCAACAAGGGCATGGCGGTCAACCTGTTTGGTCTGCCGGTCGGAAGCGTGAAGTCGATGCTCATTTCGGGTCGCGGCGTGAAGGTGGAACTCTCTATCGCCAGCGATTACCTGGCGCAGGTGCCCAAAGGTTCGCACGCGAGGCTGCTGCGCGAGGGCTATATCGGCGCCGGGAGCATCCAGATAGTTCCCAGCGCCGATTCGTCCCGCGGGACCGAACCTGTCGCCGCCGGGGAGGTGATCGAATTCGTGCCCAATCGCGGCGTCGCCGAACTGATCGACGAGTTCAAAAGCCAGCTGACGCCTGTCCTGGCGCAGCTGCATAAGGCGAGCGAAGCTGTCAGCAATCCGGAAAGCGATTTTCGCAAGTCCGTAGGTTCGGCGCGAATTCTGCTCGAGCAACTGCCTGAGACCAATCAGGAGGCGCGCAAGCTGCTGCGCGACGTTGACCGCAACGTAGTCGCCGTGGGTCCGGACCTGCGGGCGAGTTTCGGCGCCGCTGCTCGCCTGAGCGCGCAGGCCGAGCAGCAGTTGTCGGCAATCTCGGGCAAGCTGGCTACGACTCTCGATTCGTTCGCCGCAGCCGCCGAGCAGGTGCGCGAACAGACGCGCAGGAACGGCGAAGCGCTGAACGAAACGCTCAAGTACGCGCCGGCGCTGATGCGCGAGAGCGGGAATGCGGCCCGCGACGGCGGCGAGCTGGTGCGCGACGGGCGGGAAATCCTCGGTGCAGCACGCAATGTCTGGCCGCTCAGCAGTGCCGTCGAGGCGCCCACCATGCGTACCCTGTCAGTGGACAGCTTCGAATCGGCGGGGCCGGGCGGCCAGGCGGCAACGCCGCCGGCGCCGGCGCCGGCGCCCCGCTGAAATGTTGCATCGCGCGGCCTTGCAGTTGTTCGTTGCCGCTGGCTTGGTGCTCCTTGCGGCTTGCGCGCAGCAGCCGGGGAAACCGCTTGCCGCGCGCGAAGCTGCGGCGATCGAGGCGAACCGCAGGGCCGAGTTACGCTTTCGCAGCGGCGACTTCGACGGCGCGGCACAGCAATACCAGGAAGCTTTGCGCATTGCACAGTCGATCGAGGATGTCGACGCTATTGCCGCCAACGCGATCAATCTCTCGATCGCCTACCAACGCCTGGGGAAGCACGCCGAAGCGCGAGCCAGCCTGGCGCCCGTGCTCGACCAATCCAGGCTGAACTTTCCGCCCGCGCGACTGGCACAGGCGGCATTGCGCCGTGCGGTGCTGGATTTCGACGAACGGCGCTATGCGGATGCCGCCGAATGGCTGGAGAAAGCGGCGAGCTGGTGTGGTCAGCAGAGCTGCGCGCTCTCCGGTGCGATCAACAATGTCAGGGGTCTGCTGGCGCTGGAAGCGGGGCATAGCGAGGCCGCTGCCGCAAGCGCAAGAGCCGCATTGGAGGCAAGCCGGCGATCCGGTGACCGCGTTGAGGCCGCCAACGCAATGCGCCTGCTCGGCCATGTCGCGATCCGCTCAGGCGATGCTGCCGCGGCGCTGGCAGCTCTTAATGAAGCGCTTGGCATCGACCGGGAACTCGCATTGCCGCGCAAGATCTATCTCGACCTCGTCGGCATGGGCCGCGCCAGCGCGCTGGGAGGCGAGCGTGCTGCGGCGCGGACCTATTACGAGCGCGCACTAGCAGTCAGCGAAGCGGACCGCGATGCACCAGGGGCGGACGAAATGCGCGATCTGATCAGAACACTGGGTAACAAACCCTGATTTGGCTTGCGTACGCGATAGGAAAATCAATCCTGCCTCTTTCAAGTGTCGGGCCGAAGACTGTGCTGTTCTGCTGATTCAGCGCTGCCGAGGACGACATCCGGAGCATCTTGGCCTGTGCCAGGCCGCTTGCAATACCGATTGCATAGAAAGAGCGCGATGTCAGGGACCGGGTGGCAGATTCCACCCTGCGGAATGCCACCGGCCGGATTGTAAAGAACCGTAAGATTTCCTTTCTGGCGAGCGCGCACGGGGAAAAGCACGCCAAGCCCGCTCCCACCCGAATTGACCGAAGTCCAATACGCCAATAGGATGCAAGTTGAGGTATCGATAACGGTGGCGGGACCAATGTTCGAGCGCGGTTTGAAGCACATGGCATTGCGGCGGGTTCTCGCGCGCACTTTGGTCGGTTCATTGCTCGCGCTTTCCTGCGGCCTGGTCCACGCGCAGCAGGCACCCGATGCAGGCAGCATCCTGCGCGACCAACCCAAACCCCCGCCCGTGGTCGCGCCCAAGCCGGCCCCCGCCACACCTTCGGCCACGCCCGCGCCCACCGACGGTGGCCCGACGGTGCTGGTCAAGGGCTTTCGCATCGTGGGCGCGTCGCTCATCCCGGTGGCCGAACTGGCCGAACAGCTGAAGGACTTCGTCGGCCAGGCACTCTCGCTTTCCCAGTTGCAGCGCGCCGCGCCAACGCTCATCGCCTACTACGCGCAGAAGGGCTTCCTCGCGCGCGTGGTTCTTCCGCCGCAGGAGATCAAGGACGGCATCGTCGACATCAGCGTGATCGAGGGCCGGCGCGGGGCGCTGCGCATCGAACGCAAGGACGGCGCGCGCGTGGACGCGGCGCGCGTGCAGGGCTTTGTCGAGAATCGCCTCGGCACGGGCGAGGCGATGAGCCTCGCCAACCTGGAGGAAGCGCTCAACATCCTGAACGACCAGCCCGGCGTCGCGGCGCGATCGAGCGTCGCCCCCGGCAGCACCGAGCGCGCGGTGGACGTGGTGGTGAGCGCGGAGGACAAGCCCCTGGTCAGCATCGGGCTGGGCGCCGACAACCGCGGCGCGCGCGCCAGCGGCACGGCGCAGCTCTCCGGCTCCCTTAGCCTTGCCAATCCGACCGGCCTGTTCGATGCGGCGTCCGCGCTGGTCAACGCCTCGCGCGGCACGACCTTCGGCCGCCTCGACTACAGCCTCGCGGCCGGCAATTCGGGACTGCGGCTCGGGGCCAACGCCTCGGCGCTGGAGTACGACCTCGTGCAATCCGCCTTCAGGGCGCTGCAGGCCAGCGGCACCGCGCGCACGGCGGGCCTGAGCGCCGCCTACCCCATCTTCCGGCAAGCCGACTACAGCCTGTCGCTGGGCGCCTCCGCCGACGCGAAGCGGCTGCGCGACCAGACCATCGCGGGCGAGACCAGCAACCGGCGCGTGCACGTGGCCAGTGTCGGCCTCTCCGGGTACGCGTCCGACGCGTTTTTCGGCGGCGGCACGACCCAATACGACGCCAGCTTCAGCGCGGGTAAGACCGACCAGCGCAACGCGGCGGCGCTCGCGGCGGACCGCGCGACGCGGCAGATTCAGGGCAGCTACAACAAGGTCAACTACAGCGTGCGGCGTTTGCAGTCGCTGGGCGGCGACTGGAGCCTCAGCGCCGCGCTGCGCGGACAAAGCGCGAGTAAGAACCTCGACTCGACCGAGCGCTTCGTGCTCGGCGGGCCCTCGGGCGTGCGCGCCTACCCGGTGGGTGAAGCCGCCGCCGACGAAGGCTGGCTGCTGTCGCTCGCGCTGGGCTGGCGCGCCACCGAACAGCTGGTCGCCAGCGTCTTCGTCGACACGGGCGGCGTGACGCTGAACAACAACCTGTGGGCAAACTGGAACGCCGGCAACCCGCGGTTGCCGAACCGCTACCGGCTCTCGGGCGCCGGCATCGGCGTGGACTGGCGCTTCGCCAGCCAGGCCGTCGTCTCCATCGCCATCGCGACTCCGTGGGGCAGCAATCCCGGGCGCGACGCCAACGACCGCAACGTCGATGGCGGCACCAACGGCAGCCGCGGCTGGATCAGCGTAAACCTGCAGTTCTGAATCTCTTTCTGGAGGACGTCCCCATGGACCGGATCCATCCCATTTTCCGTCTTCCATCCGCCCGCAGCCGCATCGCGGTAGCGCTCGCCACCGCGTTTGCCGCGCAAGCCTTGCTCGCCGCGCCGCCGGCGCCCACCGCGCTGCCCACGGGCGGAAACGTCGTCGCCGGGCAAGCCACCATCCAGCAGGCCGGCGCGGCCATGACCATCCGCCAGGCCACCGACCAGGCCATCCTCAACTGGCAGAGCTTCAGCATCGGCGCCAGCGCGTCGGTGAACTTCACCCAGCCGGGCGCGAGTTCGGTGGTGCTAAACCGCGTGCTCGGCAGCGACCCCTCGGCGATCTACGGCAGCCTCACCGCCAACGGCCAGGTGTTCCTCGTCAACCCGAGCGGCGTGCTGTTCGGGCCGGGCGCGCGTGTCGACGTGGGCGGGCTGGTGGCCTCCACGCTCGCCATCCGCGACGCCGATTTCCTCGCGCGCAACTACCGCTTCACCCGCGACGGCGCCGCTGGAACCGTGGTGAACGCGGGCGACCTGAGCGGCCAATACGTGGCCTTGCTCGCCCCCGAAGTCCGCAACGAAGGCGTGATCAGCGCACGCATGGGCACCGTCGCGCTCGCCGCGGGCGACGCGGTGACGCTCGGCATCAGCGGCCAGCGCCTGGTCGACGTCCAGGTCGACAGGGCGAGCATCGACACGCTGGTCGAGAACCGGCACCTCATCCGCGCCGAAGAAGGCATGGTGGTCCTCTCGGCGCAATCGGCGCACACCCTGCTCGGCCGCGTGGTCAACAGCGGCGCCATCGAGGCGAACGGCATTTCCACCGACGGCGGTATTATCCGGCTGCTCGCGAGCAGCACGGTCGAGCACAGCGGCAGCATCTCGGCTAACGGTTCTGCCAACGGCTCCGGCGGCAGCGCGATTCTGCTGGCCGACCTCGCCAACCCCGCGAGCCGCACCACGGTCTCGGGCAGCATCAGCGCGCGCGGCGGCAGCGCGAGCGGCGACGGCGGCTTCGTCGAAACCAGCGGCAGCCGGCTCTCCATCGCCGACAGCGCGCGCGTCGACGCGGGCGCACCGAACGGCCGCAACGGCCTGTGGCTCCTCGACCCGAACGACTTCAAGATCGCGCTTTCCGGCGGCGACATCAGCGGCGCCACTCTCGGCACCAACCTCGGCACCAACGACGTGACGATCCAGAGCAGCAGCGGCGCCGGCGGCGCCGACGGCGACGTCTTCGTCAACGCCAGCGTGACCTGGAACTCGAACAAGAAACTCACGCTGATGGCCGACCGTAGCATCCAGGTGAACGCCGAGATCAACGTCAACGGCGCGGGCACGCTGCTGCTCAACTACGACGTCGCAAGCCTCGGCGGCGATATCTTCGTCCGGGCGCCCATCAACCTCTCGGCCACGGCTACGTTCCAGACCCAGCAGGCGGCCATCGCCGCCGACACTTACACGGTCATCCGCGACAGCGCGGCGCTCGCCGGGATCACCACCGGCGACGCGGCGGTCAGATACGTGCTCGGCACGAACATCGACGTGAGCGGTATCGCCAGCTGGACTCCAATCGGCAACAGCGGCGCGGCTTTCACGGGCAAATTCGATGGCCTCGGCCACAAGGTGGACGGCCTGACGCGCCCGAACACCGACAACGCCACCACCGGCATCGGCTTGTTCGGCCAATCCGACGGCGCGATCCGCAACGTCGGTGTGACGAACGTAAACGTCGCCGGAGCGCAGAACGTGGGCGGGCTCGTCGGCATTAACGGCGGTACGATCAAGAATTCCTATTCCACCGGCACGGTCACGGGTAGCGACAAGGACAACGGGGCGTTCCAGGTCGGCAGCATCGGAGGACTCGTCGGCCGGAACAGCGGCAACATCGACGACAGTTACAGCGGCGCGGCGGTCAAGGCGAGCACCGCCACCGTCCCGGCCGGCCATTAGGCCGGCGTCCAGGGCGGCGGCATGATGAACTTCACCCAGGGCGGCATTGGCGGATTGGCCGGCAGCAGCCAGTCGCCGATCAACAATTCCTATGCCACGGGAACCGTGGACGGCGAGGCCGATGTGGGCGGGCTGGTCGGTTTCAACATGAACGCCATCAGCACGAGCTATGCGAGAGGCAAGGTCACCGGCACCGCCAACGCCGGCGGCCTGATCGGCTTCCTCTTCGCCGCGCCCGACATTTTTACAGGCCTTCCCATACCGTTGCTCACGAGCACATACTGGAACACGGACGCCGCAAACGGCACGAATCAGAGCACCAGCGCGAATGATGCCACCAACTCGTCCACAGGGCTGACGAACGCGGACTCAAAGCTGGAGGCGAGTTACGCCGGCTTCGACTTCAACAACAACTGGGTGATCCGCGCAGGCACGAGCCACCCGCTGCTGCGCAGCATGCTGCCGCCGCTGTTCGTCCAGCCGACCAACCAGACCAAGGTCTACAACGGCGCCGGGTTCGGCGCCTTCGCGGCGCTGACGAACTCCACCACCGACACCAACGGCAGGATCGACGCCTCGGGCAAGGCCTTCGCCGGCGCGGGCACGACCGCGACGAATGCAGGCACGACTGCGGTCACGCTCAGCGGGGTCACCCTCACAGGCGCGAACGATACGGACCAGCACGGCTTCCTGAGCATCACACTCCTCGACGGATCGCTGGTCATCACGCCCAAGCCGGTCACGCTGACCGCGCCGAACGCGACCAAGCCCTACGACGGCCTCGCCTCCTACACCGCGACCGGGGGCGACCTCGCCGCCTTTACCGCCGCCCTTGGCGTGGGCGGCGACACGGTCACCGGCATCACGCTCGCCTACACCGGCGCGGCCGCCGGCGCTGGCAACAAGACCCTCACGCCCAGCGCCCCGGTCATCAACAACGGCGCCGGGAACTACGCCATCACCCTCACGGCGACCAACACGGCATCGATCACGCCCAAGCCGGTCACGTTGATACCGCAGGCGGCAACCAAGGTGGCCGACGGCAACACGAACTACGCAGCGACGGCCGGAGACCTCGCCGTGCTGAGCGGCCAGCTCGGGGTCGGCGGCGAAACCGTGACCGGCATCACCCTCACTTTCGACACGCCCACGGTCGGCACGAACAAGACGCTCTCGCCCACACTGCCGGTGGTCAGCAGCGCCTTCGGCAACTACGCATTCACCCTCAACAACAACACCACCAGCAGCAACACCGCAGCGGTCGTGCCCCCCACACCCACACCCACGCCTACGCCTACGCCTACGCCTACGACAACGACAACGACAACGACGTCCGCCGTGGATGCCGTGGTTGATACCGGGTCGGGCCGCGCCACGACCGTTCTTGCGGGCGCAGGCACAGGGGTCGGGCTGCGGGTATTCGATTCTGCGGCTTTTACCCTGGCGTCTGATCTCATCACAGGAGACGAGGACAGCGCAGACGAGCCGGTTCGCTCGTCGATGATCAGCAGGTCGTCAGCGATTCCACCCGGCGGCCTCGTCGCCGTGCGATCGATTTCCGCCCGAGGCAGCAATTCCCTGTCGGGTACGGATGCATACACAAACCACATCGGCTACCCGGTCCGCGTTCCGGCCGGGAGCGATTCGAGCAAGGCGGTCCTCTCGGCCGACGCAACCATCCCGGCGCTCGAATTCGGTGCGGGGGCCGGGGGATCGATGAGCGTCAAGCTTCCCGACAGCACCTTCCACCACACCAAGGCGGATGCGGTCGTGACGCTTTCGGCCGCGCAGGCGGACGGCAGCGCCCTGCCGAGCTGGGTGAGATTCGATCCGGCCACCGGCACCGTTTCCGGCACGCCCCCGGCCGGGTTCAGTGGCCCGCTCAATGTCAAAGTTACGGCCAAAGACAATTTCGGCAACTCCATCGACGCGACTATCTCGATCAGGGCGCGAGCCCCGGGAACGGGACAGGCGGCGCCGAGGGCGGAAATCCGGGCGACAGCCACAGGAGGAAGCCGGAGGGATTCCATCGGTACGGGGAGGGTCGGCGGTACCGCTCCCGGTGGTGCGAGGCTCGGGGTCAGCACCCGAGGGTCGGGCCGATGACTGTGGTGTTCTGCTGATTCAGCGCTGCCGGGCACGACATCCAGAGCATCTTGGGCCTGTGTGCAGCCGGCGCGGGATGGACGGACTCAGTCGCCGCGCAGGGTTTTGGCCAGCAGCGGCAGGGGCATGGCCTCGATGTCTTCCGCCAGTCGGTAGCGCTCGCTCCCCGGATAGACGACAAAGCGCCGTTCCGGTTTCAGATCGGCGCAGGCGGCATGAAAGCCGCGTTCCAGCTTGGGCGTCAGGCTGCGCTTGATCTCGATGGCCCAGAGGCGGCCGTCCGGCCAGGCGAGCAACAGGTCAACCTCCGCTCCGCCGCTACTGCGATAGAAGTAGGGCTGCGTCATCGCATCGGCATTGGCGATCAGATTCTCGACGACGAAGCACTCCCAGCTGGCGCCCACCACCGGGTGGGCCAGCAGTGTTTCCTTGTCGGGAATATTGAGCAGCGCATGCGCGAGCCCGCAGTCGCGGATGAAGACCTTCGGCGACTTGACCAGGCGTTTGCCGAGGTTGGCATGCCAGGGCGGCAGGCGGCGCACCAGCAACAGATCTACCAGCAGGCCAAGGTAACTGCCGGCGGTTTTCACATCGACGCCGAGATTGCGCGCGAACTGGGCCGTGTTGAGCAAGCCGCCCTGATGATGCGCCAGCATGGTCCAGAAACGCCGCAGGATCTCGGCGGCGATACGCGGGCCGAACTGGGGAATGTCGCGCTCAAGATAGCTGCGGATGAAATCCTGCCGCCAGCGCAGGCTGCGTTCGGCGCTTGCGGCGAGCAGGCTCTCGGGAAAGCCGCCACGCAGCCAGAGTTCGTCCAGCGTCCGGCCGCCGACCTCCAGCACGTGGAAGGGTGTCAGCTCCAGATAGGCGATGCGCCCCGCAAGGGTCTCGCCGGACTGCTTGAGCAGGTCGAGCGAAGCCGAGCCCAGCAGCAGGTATAGCCCGGCCCGCCTTCCTTCGCGCCGGGCGCGGTCGATCAGGCCGCGCAACACCGGAAACAGTCCCGGCGCACGATGCACCTCGTCGAGGATGACCAGCTTGTCGAGATGGTCGCCCAGATACAGTTCCGGATGCGCCAGCTTGGCGCGATCCTGTTCCGATTCCAGATCGAGATAGATCGTCGGCCGTTCGCGGGCGATCTCCAGCGCGAGCGTGGTCTTGCCCGACTGCCGCGGCCCGAGCAGTGCCACAGCCGGAGAATGGTCCAGCGCGTCCAGCAATTGCGGTGTAACGAGGCGTTTCATTGTTGCAATTATGGAGTTTCATTCCATTTTTTGCAATGATAAATAGACAAGTAAATCGATCCTGTCGCTTTCAAGCGTCGGGCCGATGACTGTGCTGTTCTGCTGATTCAGCGCTGTCAGGCGCGACATCCAGATCGCCCCGATCAAGCCGGGCGCGCAAGCCTCTGCGCCTAGATTCCGGGGCCGCTGCCGACCGCGAAGCTGCCGGGCCCGCCGCCCCGGACGGCCGGAGCTTCGCGCACACCGTTCCGGTTCATCAGAAAGCCCTCGTATCCCTTTGCCGCGACGTCGTTGCAGATCGCCCGGTAACGCGCCATCCCTCCGGCATAGGGCATGAACACGCGCGGCTTGCCCGGCACGTTGGCGCCGTAGTACCACGAGTGCTTCGCCTTGCTCAGCAGGGTTGCGTCCGCCAACTCGTTGACGTGCCCCCCCCAATTGCGCGCCGCCTCGGGATCGGCCTCGATTGAATCGATCCCGCCGCGCCGCAGGTGCGCGATGCAATCGGTGATCCATTCCACGTGCTGCTCGATCGCGACGGGCATGTTGGTGAGCACCGAAGGGCTGCCTGGGCCGGTGATGGTGAAGAAGTTCGGGTATCCGGGCACCTGCAGGCCAAGGTAGGTGTTCGGTCCCGCGCGCCAGTCATCGCGCAGCGCGCAACCGCCGCGGCCGCGGACATCGAGCCCGAGCAGCGGACCGG
>JANNWA010000091.1:0-18909 GCA_031408275.1 Pseudomonadota bacterium | reverse complement strand
GCCCACTACGGGCCGCCGCGCGTGGCTTACTACGAACCGCCACGCATGGCCTACTACGAACCGCCGCGCATGGCTTATGCCCCCGCGCCCATTTACGCGGCGCCTCCGGTCGCCTACTATCCCGCGCCCGGGGTGGGAACGGTCGTCGGCGCGGTCACCGGAGCGGTCATCGGCAACCAGTTCGGCCAGGGCAACGGCAAGGTTGCTGCTACAGCGGCCGGTGCAGTGATCGGCGGCGCGATCGGCAGCCGGTACTGACAACCGCGGTCACGGCACGGCGGCCGGTTTCACAAAACCGTCGCCCTCTCGACCAGCTGCGCACCCTCGGCGCGCGAATTGTTCACCGCGGTACTCACCGTGAAGTGAACGAACTCGGCCGACATCGCGTGGCGGCGGATGGTGTCCTCGACCTTCTTCGCGTCGGTCCTCGCCGGGTCTAGCCATTCGTCGTGCGCGGCGTCGCCGAGCACCACCGGCATGCGGTCGTGCACTTCGGCCACCGGACCGGTGGCGGCCATGGTGAGGATCGCGCAACTGAGCAGCGGCGCGTCCTGCTCGGGCGTGGTCCAACTCGCCAGGAGGCCGGCGAAGCAGAGCAGGCTCCGGTCGCCCATGCGAATGTAGTGCGGCTGCTTGTAGGCCCTGGGCTTGCCGGTCTTCGGGTCCTCGCGCTCCAGGGCCTGCCATTCGTACCAGCCTTCGGCCGGGATCAGGCAGCGCGAATGCCGCAGCGGGTGGCGCCACATGGGCTTGGCTGCAGCTTCTTCCAGCCGGGCGTTGAAACTGAAGGTCGGCGGCGCGTCGTTCTTCCACCACGGCGGGACCAGGCCCCAGCGCGCAGTGGCGATCCGGACGCCTCCCGGCGGACCGCACAGGATCGGTATGTTGGTGGTCGGCGAGGTGTTGTAGCGGCGCGCGAGCGGCTGCCCGCTGCCCCGGCCCACCTGCCAGCGCCGCTCGATCTCGGCTTCCTCGGGGCTTACGTATCTTCCGCACATCGCCGCATCTTATACAATCGTCCGGCTCACCATGGGAGAAGCGGCAACATGAGAATCGCAATGATGGGCTCGGGAGGCGTGGGCGGATTCTTCGGCGGCCGGCTGGCCAAGGCGGGCTACGACGTGACCTTCATCGCGCGCGGCTCGCACCTCGCCGCAATTCGCGAGCACGGCCTCACCCTCGAGAACGAGCCGCAAGGCGATATTCACCTGCCGAAAGTACACGCCACCGATGATCCGGCGCAGGTCGGTCCCGTGGACCTGGTGATCCTCTCGGTCAAGCTGTGGGACACGGAAGCCGCCGCAGAGCAGATCGCGCCCCTCGTGGGTTCGCAGACGGCGGTGCTCTCCCTGCAGAACGGCGTGATCAAGGACGACATCATGCGCCGTGAGTTCGGTGACAAGGCGGTAATGGGCGGCGTGTGCTACGTCGCCTCGAATATCTCCAGGCCCGGCGTGATCCGCCAGACCGGCACGATGCAGCGGATTGTGGTGGGCGAATACGACGGCAGCAGGTCGCAGCGGGTGCAGGACCTGCATGCGGCGCTGCTGAAATCCGGGGTCGCCGCGGAACTCAGCGACGACGTGCGCCGGTCCATCTGGGAGAAATACGTGTTCCTCGTCGGCCTGTCGGCTACCACCACGAGCATGCGCAGGACGCTCGGCCCGATCCGCTCCAGCCCGCAGACGCGCACTTTCCTGCAGGACCTCATCAACGAGGTTGTCGCGGTGGGCCGCGCGCACGGCGTGGCGCTGACAGACGAGTTCGCAAACAGCCGCATGGCGTTTGCGGACTCGTTGCCCGCGGACATGACTTCGTCGATGCACCACGACCTCGAAAAAGGCAACCGGCTCGAAGTCGACTGGCTGAGCGGCGGGGTCGTGAAGCTGGGACGGGAGAAAGGGGTGCCCACGCCGTGCAACCGCGCAGTCTGCGACATCCTCGCATTGCACTCGGGCGGCCTGCGCTAGAATCCGGATCGTACCCACATCACCACCGGACACCTATCATGCGCACCCTCCTGCTCGCCACCGTTGCAATGCTGTTTTCCGCCAACGCCTTCGCCGCCACCTGCGAAGAACAATCCGTCGAGAAAAAGCTCGCCGGCGCCGCCCAGTCCCGCTTCGTCCAGACGTGCGAAGCCGCCGGCAAGGGCGCGGGCAACGCGTCCTGCGAAGCCAAGTCCGCGGAGAAAAAGCTGGCGGGCGCGGCCAAGACCAGCTTCATGAAGAAGTGCGAAGCCGATGCCAAGGGACCGATGGCGGACTCGGGCTGCGCAGCCAAGTCCGACGAGAAGAAACTCGCCGGCGCCGCCAAGACCAGCTTCATGAAGAAGTGCGAAGCC
Source organism: Pseudomonadota bacterium (assembly GCA_031408275.1). Taxonomy (GTDB): domain Bacteria; phylum Pseudomonadota; class Gammaproteobacteria; order Burkholderiales; family SG8-39; genus SZAS-79. The sequence continues at coordinate 16,565 of JANNWA010000091.1, read as the reverse complement.
GACGCCAAGGGCGACGCAAAGCCCGAAGCCAAGGCGGAGCCGAAGAAGGCCGACGCCAAGAAGTAAGAGCGCCTTCAGAACTCCAGCGAGTCGGCGATCGCCTTGATGCCTGCGCGCGCGCAGGCCTCGTCGGCCTCGCCGCCCGGCGCGCCCGACACGCCGATCGCCCCCAGCGTGGATCCGGCGGCCTCGATCGGCACGCCGCCGCCGAAAGCAGTCACGCGCGGAGAACTGCGCAGGCCGCTCATCGGCCGGCCCGCCTGGGTCTCGGTGGCCAGCTGCGACGTGGGAATGCGAAAGCTCGCCGAGGTCCAGGCTTTGTCGATGGCAATCCTCACGGTGTGCACGCCGCCGAAGCGGTCGCGCAGAACCACCTGCGGCACCCCCGCGCGATCGGACACCGCCACGCCCACCTGGTAGCCGGCCTTGCGGCAGCTCTCGAGCGCCGCCTGTGCGGCCTTGAGCGCCGTTTCGGGCGTCAGCGACTTAGTCGCGAACGTCGCGTCCTGGGCCTGCGCCCCGGCGGATGCGCACAGCAGGAGCACTGCAAAAGCATTGACCTTGTTCATGTGGTCCTCCTGTTCAAACCATGCGTACCCAAACGGCAGTGTCGTGGAACACGGCCCCGCCGTTGGGCCAGCCGGGCTGGCTGCTGGTGATGGCGTTGATGCCGATGCCGTTCTCGAAAAATTTATTCGGCCAGATCCCCTCGACGACCACGACCCCGCGCTGCTGCCCTTCCTGGGGCTTGACATGGACGACCACCTCGCCGCGCTCGTTGCCCAGGGTCACCCGATCGCCTTCCTTCACGCCCAGCGCCGCGCAATCCTGCGGATGGATGAGGGCCGTAGGCCGCTTTTCGCGCGCGAGCGACCCGGGCGTTTCAGTGAACGTCGAATTGAGGAAGGTGCGCGCGGGCGCGGCGATCAGCCGGTAGGGCTTTGCGGCGGTGGCGTTGTCGATCACGTCCATGTGGTCCGGCAGCACGGGCATCTCCTGCCAGCGCCCGCCGAACCGCTTCCAGTCCGGCTTGAAATGGAATTTCCGGTCGGGCGTCTCGAACCCGTCGAGAAAGTGGGCTTTCTCGAACGGCAGGGCGTGGTCCTGGCCGCCTGCATCCAGGTTCTTCTGCGCATCCCACATCCCCGAGGTCCGCAACGTCTCGTCCATGATTTCCCACGCGGTCATGTCGAAGCCGCGGTGTTTCGCGCCGAGGCGCTTGGCCAGCTGCGAGATCACGTAGTGGTTCTCGCGGCATTCGGCCAGCGGCTCGATGACTTTCTTCGTCACCTGGAAGTAGGTGTGGCCGCTCGCCGTGTACATGTCGTCGTGCTCGAGGAACGTGGTCGCCGGCAGGACGATGTCGGCGAAGGCCGCGGTCTCGGTCATGAACTGCTCGTGCACGCAGGTGAACAGGTCCTCGCGCGCCAGGCCCTTGTGCACCAGGTTGAGCTCGGGGCAGACCATGGCCGGGTTGGTGTTCTGCACGATCATCGCAGTCACCGGCGGGCCGTTCTTCAGCGCCTCGGCGTCCCCCGTGAGGATCGCGCCCAGCCGCGACTGGTCGAGGTCGCGCACCGACCGGTCGATCATGTCCGTACCTTCGATGAGATTGCGCTCGAGCGGGTAGATCGCCGTCTGCCCGTACAGCGCCCCGCCGCCGAGCTCCTGCCACGCGCCGGTCACGGCCGGCAGGCAGGTCACGGCGTGCATGTTCGCCGCGCCGTTGCGCGAGCGCGAGAAGCCGTGGTGGCAGCGGATGTAGCTCTTCTTCGTGCTGCCGTAAAGGCGTGCGAACGCGACGATCTCGTCCACTTTCAGGCCGGTGATGCCCGCGGCCCATTCAGGCGTGCGCGTCGCGAGGTGCGCTTCGAGCTCGGCCGGCACATCGGTGTACTTCGCGAGGTACGCCCGGTCGGCGCAGCCCTCCTTGAAGATCACGTGCATCATCGCGCACGCGAGCGCCCCGTCGGTGCCCGGCTTCAACGCGAGGTGCATGTCGGCCTGCGCCGCCGTGCCCGTTCGATAGGGATCGACCACCACGAGCTTCGCGCCGCGCTTCTTCGCGGCGATGGCGTGCGTCATCACGTTGACCTGCGTGTTGACCGGGTTGCCGCCCCAAATCACCACCAGGTCCGAGTGCGCGTCGACCTCGCGCATGTCGGTGCCGCGCTTGAAGCCGGTGCCGGCCACCCAGCCGGTGTCGGACAGCGTCACGCAGATGGTGGAGAACCAGCGCGAATATTTCAACTCGTGGCGCAGGCGGTTGATGCCGTCCCGCTGCACCAGCCCCATCGTGCCCGCGTAGTAATACGGCCAGACCGTCTCGCTGCCGTGCAGCGCCGCCTTCTTCTGGAATTGCCCGGCGACGGTGTCGAGGGCCTCGTCCCAGGAGATGCGCGCGAACGATTTGGAGCCCTTGGCCCCCGTGCGCTTCATCGGGTACTGCAGGCGGTCGGGGTGGTGCACCCGCTCGGCGTAGCGCGCGACCTTCTCGCAGATCACGCCGTTGGTGTACGTGTTGCGCATCGATCCGCGCACGCGGCCGATGGTGCGGGCGTCCTTGATCTCGATTTCAAGGGCGCAGGTGCTGGTGCAGTCGTGCGGGCAGACGGAGGGGGCCATCTTCAATGGGGCGTTCATGGGCGTCCGGAGCGGTTGGCCTGCGATGCAATGCTGCACCGTATCACAGTCAATACTGCCCGCGGAAGGCGTCCTGGCCGTGCGCATAGCGCGAGTTGCTCTGGCCCGGGTTGCGGTTCACGAGCGGCCGCCCGAACAGCGGGTGCTTCATGCTGCGCACCTCGTGCTCGATGCGAAACAGCGCCGCGCCGGAATCGGGATCGACGATGTCCACGAAGCGCCACTCGTGCGCGTCGGTCTCCCGGCTGATCAGCCCGCGCTCCAGGAGCTTGCGGTACGGCGAGGAAAAGTCGGCCAGGTAGACCTGGATGTGGTGCCCGTCGTACTCCGCCTGTGCGCCGGCCGACTCGCGGAACGCGAGGCGCTGGTCCCGGCCCACGCCGACCATGGCGGCCTTGGATCCTCCACCCTCTTCCACGCGCGCGGGCGCGCCCATGACCTGCGCGTAGAACCGCGCGATGCCTGCCGCGCTGCCCTCGGGCACGTCGAACTCGATATACGCCATGCCCAGTTCGGTCGCGCCGAACTCCGGGGCCGGCGCGTGGCAGCGAAAGCGGTTGCCCCAGGGGCACACCGCGGTCACGCATCCCTCGCCCTCCTCGAAGCGGAACCGCGTGCCCTCAAGCCCGCGCGTCACCCGCTCCAGGCGCGCTTTCAGGAGCGCAAGGTCGGGCACCACGAGGCCAATCGTGCCGCGCAAACGCTGCGGATTGTTGGTCGGCAGGTGCACCTGGCTGCGTCCGAGGTTCACCCACATGTTGTCCAGGCCGACCATCAGGTACGGGTCGCGCGTGCCGCCCAGCCCGGCGACGTAGAAGAGCGTCGCAAGGCCCTGGTCCGGCTGGGTCACGTTGATGTGCTCGAGGTGCACGATGTTGCTCACGTCCTCGCGCGCCCGGTCGAAAGCGACCGGCCTGGCCTGCTTTTGCATGGAAGACTCCCGCTGTCCTTTCCCCCATTGTAGAGGGGAGGCGGGAAATGCGAGTTGGCGGTTTCGAAACCGCCAGGCTGCAGGAGCGGACCTAGACTTCCGAGATGTGCAGCCACAGGCGGTCGGACTCCCGCCTGACGACCGAGTAACACTCGCAGGAGCGCTTCTCGAGCTTGGGCCGGTCGAGCACCGTGATCTTGCCGCGGCTGTAGTTGATCACGCCGTCGTCCTGCAGCCGGCCCGCGGCCTCGGTCACGCCCTCGCGGCGCACGCCGAGCATGTTGGCGATCAGCTCCTGGGTCATGACCAGCTGGTTCGAGTCGAGCCGGTCGAGGCTCTGCAGCAGCCAGCGGCACAGCTGCTGATCGACCGTGTGGTGGCGGTTGCACGCGGCCGTCTGGGCCATCTGCGTGAGCAGCGCCTGCGTATAGCGCATCAGGACGTGCTGCACGTCGCCGCCCTGCTCGAATTCGGCCCGCAGCACGCTCGCGTGCAGGCGGTAGGCGTACCCGGCGCTCTGCACCACCGCGCGGCTCGAGGTCGTATCGCCCCCCATGAACAGTGCAACCCCGACCACACCGTCATTGCCCACGACCGCGATCTCCGTCGATGCCCCGTTCTGCATTACGTTGAGCAGCGACACGATGCTGGAGGTCGGGAAATAGACGTAGTCCTGCCTGCCGCCGGCCTCGTAGACAACCAAGCCGATGGGCAGCGGGACGAGTTCGAGGTCGGCCAGCACGTGCTCATAGGCACGGAATCGCAACGCTGCGAGGAGGCGATTCTGCTTCGGGCTGTTCGGGGCGTGTTGCATGGGCGGTTCGAAGCCTATTCCGGCAGCCCGGCATGCTCCGTACGTTAGCGCACACAGCGCTACCCCCATATGCTCACCGCCCGTCACGTATTCGGCGTACCCTGAGCGACGGAGGGCTTTTCCCTCTACTGCGAAGGATTGGTCATGGCTTTCAAATTACCCAAAGACACGAACCCGTTTCTCGTCGGCGCGCTCGCCGGCGCGATCCTGGTCCCCTGGGTGGGATTCGACGCGCTCGGCTGGAAAACCGGCGCGGCCGCGGAGTCCCTGATCAAGCGCGGGTCGGAAACCGCTGTAGTGGCTGCCTACGCCCGGATCTGCACCGAACAGTTCAAGGCGGCCAAGGACGCACCCGCGCGCCTTGAGGCGCTGACCAAGATCGAGAAGTATTCGCGCGGCGACTCGATCACCAAAACGGGTTTTGCCACGATGTTCGGCGCCAAGGAACCTGTGCAGGGCGTGGCGCAGGCTTGCGCCGAATTGCTGGTGCCGGAAAAGAGCTGAGGCACGCGCAAGGCCCCGGAACGCGGGTTCCGGGTGTAAATTCCCCGGCTGACGCAACGTTGCCGGGGAGTGCAGCACCAATGATCTTCCGCCAGTTGTTCGACCCGCAGTCCTCCACCTACACCTACCTGCTCGCCGACCCCGCGACGCGAGAGGCCGTGCTCATCGACCCGGTGTTCGAGCACGCCCGGCGTGACGCCGCGCTGGTCGAGGAACTGGGGCTGAAGCTCCTTTTCACGCTCGAGACACACGTGCACGCCGACCATGTGACCGGCGCTGCGCTGCTGAGGAAGAGCCTCGGCTCGAAGATCGCCCTCTCAAAGGACAGCGGCGCCGAGGGCGGCGACCGGTATCTCGCCGACGGCGACAAGGTCGCCTTCGGCAAGCGCTCGCTCGAAGCGCGCGCAACCCCCGGCCACACCAGCGGGTGCATGAGCTACGTGCTCGACGACCACGGCATGGCGTTCACGGGCGACGCGCTCCTGATCCGCGGCTGCGGACGCACCGACTTCCAGCAGGGCGATGCGCGCCAGTTGTTCCGCTCGGTGCGCGAGCGGATATTCTCGCTGCCGGACGGCTGCATGCTCTACCCCGGCCACGACTACAAGGGCCTCACTGCCTCCAGCGTAGGCGAGGAGAGGATGTACAACCCGCGCCTGGCCGAGTCGATCGGCGAAGGCGATTTCGTCGGCTACATGACCAACCTCGGCCTGCCCCACCCCAAGCTCATGCAGGTGGCGGTGCCCGCGAACCTGAAGTGCGGCAAGCCCGATACGGAACCCGCGGCCGAGCAGGACTGGGCGCCGCTGTCGTATACGTTTGCCGGCATCTGGGAGATCCAGCCCAACGTGCTGGAGGAGTATCTGGGCCGCGTGGCGGTCATCGACGTGCGCGAGCCGGACGAGTTCAGCGGCGCATTCGGGCACATCGTGGGTGCGAAGCTCATCCCCTTGGGTGCACTGGTGGGACGACTCGAAGAACTGCCGAAGGACAAACCCATCGTCGTCGTCTGCCGCTCGGGGGCGCGCTCCGCGCAGGCCACTGTGCTGCTGAAGAACAAGGGGATCGCGAAAGTGGCGAACCTCGCCGGCGGCATGCTGCGCTGGCGCGCGCAGCGCTTTGCGGTGGAAGGCGGGGTGGACTGAACGTCCGGACCTGGAACTTCGGTTGCCTATCCCGCCGAAGCCGCCGTCCGGACCGGGCCCGGTTTCCCGTTCGCCACCCGCCCCACGCTCTGGGCAAGCGTGCGCAGTTCCAGGAGGGTATGCATGAGCACGGTGCCGGTGGCCCCGGACAATCCGATGCTTCCCGTCCGGATCGCGGAAAACGCGTGGATGGCCGTATCGATGAGCCTTTGCTGCTCGTCGGAAATGCCCTCGAGGTGGTCCCACAGCGCCTCGGTTTCCACTTGGTCGGAGGGCTTGCGATCCGAGCCGAAAGCCGTCACGGCATCGGCGATCGCCTCGTCGAGGCAGCCGTTCAGGGTCCGGAATTCATTCGGGTTGATGACCAGCTTCTGCTCGATCGCCATCTCGGTGACCGACTGGCAGACATCCCCGTAGTCGCGGACGACCTGGTCGGGGCTGTAGCCCAGGCGCATCAGTTCGACGCCGTGCAGGGCCGCCGCGCGCCCGACCACCGCGGGCAGCGGGTCCGTCCGGACGAAGTTCCTCGCGAGATTCAGGTGCTCGTGGCGCAGCGTATCGATCAGCTGCTGCAGGAACAGCGGCACGCCGCGCTCCTTAGCGGCCACGGACTTGGGAGGGTCGGACCGCCGCGCTTCCTTCTGGCGGCAACGCCTGATGAGTTCTTCGCGGTTCGACGTGAGGAATTCGTGCAGCATCCGCGTACCGTACCGCCGCACCGGCCGCAGGACTGTGCGCCCGCGCACACACCATGGGCGCGGGGGGGGGTCAGGTTTTCCTGAGCACCCCCTGCGTCGCGCGACTCGCCGCCCACGTCTTCACCTTGAGACCGGGTACGCGCGAAAACTCCCCCACGTTGCGCGTGACAAGCTGCAGGCCGGCCGAGCGCGCATGCGCGGCAATGAGGAGGTCGTTGGCCCCTATCGGCGTTCCGGCGCGTTCCAGGTGCGCACGGATATCGCCGTAGTGTCGGTCCGCATCAGGGCCCAGTGGCAACACCGGCAGGACCCGCAGGATGGCTTCGAGCTGGGCCGAGAGTCGCGGCGAGCCCTTTTTCGCCGCGCCATAGCGCAGCTCACAGGCCACCACGATGCTCGTGCATACGGCGCCCTCGCCCACCCTGGCAATGCGCCGCGCGACCGCACCATGCGGGTCGTGCACCAGGTCCGAAACGATGTTGGTGTCGAGCAGGTAGCGATGCGCGGCGGACGCCACGAGATCTACAGGTCGAAGTTTTCGGGCGGGCGATCCGCCGCTTCCGGCAACTTCTCCCCCAGCGGCTCGAGCGATTTCAGCACCGCGAGAAGCGAGCGCGGTTTGGCCGGGCGCAGGGTAAGGACGTCGCCCTCGCGGCTGAGCAAGGCTTCGTTGCCCGGCAGTTCGAATTCGCGCGGGATGCGCACGGCCTGGTTGCGCCCGTTGCGGAACAGCCGGACGCTGCGTGTATCACTTTGGGAGTCCATCGTTTTCTCCAAGCCTATGCCAAGGCCTATGCTAGCACACAGCGCCCCCCCCTCAGTCGAGCCCCTGCTCGCGCGTCGCGCGGCGGTAGTGCATCGCCACCGCGTCGAACCTGAGGTGCATCTCGGCATGCGGGTCGAAAGGCACCTGCGCCGGGCGCTGCGATTCGACGATGCGCTGGTCCTGGCCGAAAATCGTGCGCTCGAACTCCTGCATCACCGCATCCGGCTGGTCGAAGTTGTAGTTGCGCGCCACCAGGCAATAGCCGATGCAGTGCGCGTCGTCGACCGGCTGGGACACGAACAGGTACACCATGCCCTCCGATCCGCCCCAGTCGATGTGCTCGACCAGAGTGAACGGCAAGTGGATCGCATAGCGCGTACGGCGCAGCTCGTCCTTGCGCTCGCCCTTGGTGAACACCGGGAAAGCGTCGGTGTTCTCCTGGTCCGGGCGTCCGTAGGCGTAGCGCACGACGGGGCCGTCGATCGCGACTTCGTAGTCGGCCACCACGGGTTTTGCAGGATCCCCGAGCAGGCCCGGGTGGACGAACGCGAAATGGCCGAAGTCGGTGAAGTTCTCGAGCTGGCGCGAAGCGTCGCAGTTCCAGGCGAACGGCCCGGTGCGCACCACCTTCCAGTCCGGGTCGGCGAATTCCGGGATCTGCGGCACCGGCCAGCGCGGTTCTTCGAGAGCCACCCAGGCAAGGCCGTGCAGTTCCTGGGCGCGGAAGGAGTCCACGCGCGCCTTCGGCGGGACGCGGCCGGGCTCGGCGAGCTGTGGAATGCGCGTGCAGAGCCCTTCGCCGTTGTATTGCCAGCCGTGGTATGGGCAGACGATCTCGCCGGCCTCCACGCGGCCGAGCGACAGCGCGGTGCCGCGATGGATGCAGGCGTCGCGCAGCACGCGAATGCGCTTGCCCGCATCGCGCCAGAGCACCAGCCGCTCGCCGAGCAGCGTCGCGGCGCGCGGCGCGTCCGTGACCTCGTGCGCGTAGGCGACCGGGTGCCAGCAGCGCCGCAGGGCACTCATGCGGGTAGACGCGGCCGTGGCAGTGCTGGTGACAACATCCCGATCCGAGCCGTCCATGGATACCACCTCGTCCTCGACAATGTATCGATACCGGTACTCATATTGCCCGGAGAGCCGCTCCGGGCGCCCACTTTAAAAACTGAATGTTCAGGATTTTGCAGTCGCCCGGTACTCCGCGCTCGCCTGCTCCACACGCAGCAGGTCCTTGCTGATCAGGGCGCGTGCCTCCTCAAGGTCGTAGTCGGCCTGCAGGCCCAGCCAGAAGCCTTCGGAGGTTCCGAAGAAGGCCGCCAGCCGCAGCGCCGTGTCGGCGGTGATGCCGCGTTTGCCGAGGATGATCTCGTTGATGCGGCGCGGCGGCACCCCGGCCGCGCGGGCCAGCGCGTTCTGGCTGATCTGCATCGGGACCAGGAATTCCTCGAGGAGGACTTCGCCGAGATGGATATTGGGGAGTTTCTTCATCAAATGTTTATAATTCAGCTATTTCTTTAAAATTATAATTGCAATTTTGCAGACTTTTCGCAAAAATGGACAAATAATTATTAATATTAGGCAATTCCAATGCTAATCGAATTCTCAGTAACCAACTTTCGTTCTTTCCGAGAGCGGCAGCGGTTATCGCTCGCTGCCAGCGCGGCAAAGGAGCACTTAAATAGAAATACCTTTTCAAGTGGCATTAAGAATCTTCCTCCACTCGTGAGGACGGCGGCAATCTACGGGCCAAATGGCGGCGGCAAAACCAACCTACTTCGGGCCGTCCATTTCATGCAACAAACGGTCCTTACCTCCGCTGCTACAGGACAAGTTGGTCAAACACTCAGTGCTAAACCGTTTGCGCTTAGTCGCAAAACTGTACGAGCACCTAGTGAATTTGAAATCCACTTTATTCAAGACAGGATTCGATATCAGTATGGATTTTCCTGTACGGAATCGCAGATTGTGCGGGAATGGCTAATTGCCTACCCCAGCGGAAGGCCGCAGCAATGGTTCGACCGCCAATACAATGCCAAGACCAAAAAGACTGCATGGAGTGTCGGAACAAAACTTAAGGGACCTCACAAAGTCTGGCGCGCCGCCACCCGCCCAAATGCCCTCTTCCTTTCCACAGCAGTACAACTTAACAACGAGCAGTTGAAGCCAATATTTCGCTGGTTTCAAGAAAAGCTCACCGTCGTAATTCCTGGAATTGAATTAAATCCATATTTAACTTTTGAATTGGCTTCTAGAGAAGACGGCAAGCCCATTGTCATGCAGTTTCTCAAGGCTGCCGATCTTGAAATCAGCGACATAGTAGTGAAACGAGAGCCGTTCAACCCAACTCCCCAGTTGGGACAACAGGCCGTGGCACAAGGGCAACTTTTTGTAACCGGCTCAGGTGCATTGGAGGCAATTTCAGCAAGAACTCGTCACAAATCGGTCGACAGTGATGGGTACGTAGATTGGGACTACACCGAGGATTCAAATGGGACCCAGAAATTCTTCCGGTCCATCGGTGGATGGCATAAGGTCATCTCAAACGGGTCAACCGTCTTCGTTGACGAGCTTGAGAGTAGCCTGCACCCAAAGATAGTTCGCTTCTTAATCGACCTGTTTCAAACTTCAGAGAACAACATACACAACGCCCAGCTAGTTTTTACGACACACGATATGTCTGTTCTCAACAACGAAGTATTTCGACGCGATCAAATATGGTTCGCCGAACGCAACAAAGGGCAAAGCACTAGTCTTTTTGCAATGTCGGAATTTGGCCCAAGAAAAGATGAGGCCTTTGAAAAAAACTATCTGAGAGGAAGATACGGAGCCCTCCCTATCGTCGGGGAAGTATCACTTCATGGCTAAGGGCAAGCTGTTCCACAGAAATCAAGTCCGCAAAGAGGAGTCGTACGCGCGCCAAATTGAGTGGCGAAAATCAAATGAGCTTGCTTTGATTGTCTGCGAAGGAAGAAAGACAGAGCCTAACTATTTGCACGGACTACGATCGGCGCTTGGAATAAGTAACGCCACAATAAACATCCTTGACGACGGTCACGGCAACGACCCTGTTAGTGTGGTTAACGCGGCAATTTCTGAATACGAAAAAGACACTTCAATTTATGACCGCGTCTACTGCATATTCGACAAGGATGGTCACGCAAATTACGCTCAAGCACTGCAACTCGTACAAAACCACGCTTTGGCAAAGAATAAGATTCTCTTCGCAGCGAATTCTGTACCGTGTTTCGAAGTATGGCTGCTACTCCACTACAGTTACACAACCCAAGCCTACGTTAAGTCTGGTAAGAAATCTCCGTGCGACTGCCTTATCTCTGATTTAAAAAAGAAGGGGCAGATCCCAAACTACGAAAAAAATCACAAGGGAATATACGATTTGGTGGGCGACAGAACAGACACAGCGATACGTCATGCAAAGATGCTGAGTTCGCACAATACTGCCGTAAACACCGACAACCCATCAACAAAAATGCACGGATTGGTTACCTACCTTAAGAGCATAGCTCCAAAATAGTGGCGCACTATTTCGCCTTAACTTCAAGCTATGTCCTTCCTTGTATGATGCTCGACGCGTAGCGGACTCGAGTATGGTCTTGTGTAATATTTGAGTTCCACTCACGCCGTATGCCGGTTCAAACCCCCGCCAAAAACGGCGACCTCTCCCCTCCTTCCCACCTAACCCTCAACGCCCTTTCCATCCTAACCACCCCTTCCACCTTCATCACCAGCAACCGCTTCGCCCCCTTCACCCGCTCGACCTCCGCCCCCTCCCACACGATCTCCACCCGCACCGCCACGAACAGCAGGTCCCCGCTAAAACAATCCGCGACCAGCAACCCCGCGCGCGGATACACGGCGAGATTCCCTAAAGTGTTGAAGTAGTTGTTCCCGACGTAATCCGGCACCTGCAGCACGCCGTCGGAGACCGAGATGAACCCGGGATTGCCGCCGCGGTGCGAAACGTCGACACCGTGGCTGCGCGAATCGCCCTTCAGGTAAGCCGTGGCGATGAAGAAGGTGTCGGCGGAACGCAGCATCTGCACGGCGACATCGTCCAGGACGTCGGAGCGCACGAACTCCCCCGCATACCGGGGCAAGAACGAAGCCTTGCGCGACTGGATGTACTTTGGACAGTTGCCGAAGCTCTGCTGCACGCGCACGGAAAACCCGTCGCCATCGACGCTCTCGACAACACCGTTCAGCCGATTGCGCCGCCGAGTATGCGGCTCGATGCCCAACAACCCGAGCCGCTGACCGGGTGCAAGCACCAGCGGATCGCCGGCCACCGGCAGTGCGCGCACGACAAGAAGATGAGGATCGGGCGCAGACATGAACCCGGGCGGGCGCGCGAGCGCGGAGGCCCAAGGTTGCCCTTCGGAATCCACGCTCCCCACGACCACGAAAGGAAGCTGCGCAAAGAACGCGCGGTGCTGGTCGGGCATGTAATCCCGGATCGCATGCCGCACGCCCTCACCCAGGCCCGCGCGCTCCTGCACGAGCCGTTCCCCGCGATGAAACGGCTGGCCCGAATCGCTCAAGGCGATGCTGCCTTCCTGCCCGGGACTTCCGGATACGCCACGAGAATCGCAGCCCGCCAGCAGGCAAAGAACTCGCTGAGCGAAAAGCACATCAGGTAGAAGATGAAAACCAGCGCCAGCCCGCCAAAAAACGACGGCGCTTCCCAGATCGCGGGAAACGGATTCCAGCCCTTGTCCGACATCCACTTTACGTAGGCGACCGGCGCAAGCATCCCGATCAGCGTCGGCACGAACTCAAAGACAAAAGTGCAAAGACGGGTAAACAGGTCCGGTCCCGGCGCGATCCGGGCGTCCCGGGCCTGCTTCACCGCATCCCCCTGGGGGGCGCCCCGGACCAGGCAGCGGCGCAGAAGGTAGGGGATTGCGGACAGGTCGGACCATCGAAGCTGGTCGATCCTCGATTCCGAAGTCCGCTTGGTCGGGCCGCCATAGATGAATCGCTGGCCGAATGCGAGCGCACCTACGGTAAGGACCGGCCAGCAGTACGGCAGCAAGGCCCAGACATAACCCGGCAGCAGGATCCGGCCCTGGGGCGGCCCGAATTTCCAAACCAGCAGCCCCGCATATAGCAAGATGGCGCCGATGCCGCAGAGCGCGGCAAGAATCCGCAGGCGCAGCAGGTCGAGCGCCATTTCGCGCCAGTTCAGGTCCGGGCCGCGCTCCGTGAGCAGCCGGGCCGGATCCCCGGGACGCAGCCGGACGACCTGGACGAGCAACTCTATGAAGCTGTCGTTCTCCCTTCGATCGTCGAAATATTCGGTATGCGCGGCGCCCACCGAACCAAGGCCCCCCGTGCGGATGTAGCGATGCTGGATTTCGCGGCCCTTCAGGGCGTTCGCGAATGCCGGTTCCTGCATCGACAGGTCCACGTGCTTCAGCGGAAACGCGGTCGCAATCGGGTCGAGGTGGTTGATGACGTTGATCCACCGGAACGGCTTCGGCGCGGCGGCCGGCGCGCTTTCCGCCGACCAGCAGAAATACTTGGACAGCAGCTCCTCCTTCTCGGCGTCGGACTTTCCGCCGACCGGGGCCTCCGAATCCGGGACATAGTGCATGCGCGGAAAGTCCAGGAACAGCCACATCCAGCACACCAGCCCGATCGGCGAGCCGAACGTCAGGAACTCGGACGGGACGCGCGGCGCCTTTTCGCGCCACTGGCCCACCAGGTAGTTGTGGGCGACGACCGTTCCCAGGGAGTGCGCCGCGATCACGAACAGGTTGTCCCCGTCGCCCGCGTTGATCTTGTGATTGAAGGCCTTGCCCGCGAAGATGTCCTCAACCGTACGCTTCATGTGCTCGGAGATCAGCTGCTGGCCGTTCCGGTCCATGGAAAAGGTCGCGATGTCCTCGAAGAACCGCCTGAACGTCCCGACGAACGTGCGGGTGTAGTTGCGCAGCAGCAGGGACGGCAGGCCCAGCACCGGCACGGTCACGCCGGCGAAGACGCCGGAGAGCCGCTGGAGGATCTTCGCCATCGCAATGTCGCGGGAGTCGATTGGCGCGGGCCGGCCCGCATCCTGCAGCAACCGGGTTCTCGACCAGTTGACCGCGAGGTCGAACCCGACGAACAGCCGCGTGACGTCGATGCGGTGATTGGCGCGAACCACGCCCGCCAGCTGCGAATAATTGATTTCGTAGAAGTACAGCTCCGCCGGGCTGCGCCCGGGAACGCGATTGGCGAGCTTGAGGTAAGGCGGCGAGGCGCTGTCGTTGAAATCCACGACCTTCCAGCCCGCGATCGGATCCTCGACCGCGCTGGGCACTTCGGGACTGCGCAGGTTCGAGCGGACGGCCTGATAGGCCTGCATCAGCGAGGACAGGCGCGTATGCTGCCCCACGCCATGGACGAACAGGACGTGGACGCTACTGGGGGGCGGTTCCGAAACCTGCTGCATCCGCGTCCCGGGCTAACGGGAAACTAGGAGAGCTCGAACACCCGCCCCAGTTCGGCGGAGCCAAACGCGCTGACCTGCCGCTTGATTGCCTGGACATCCGTCTCGGAAAACTGGGCGGGGACCACGGCCTTGACCCGCGCCACATCCCCTTCCGCCGATTTTTCCAGGACCCACAAAACCGTGTACATGTTCCCGGCCACCGAAGTGGTGTAGAGATGCTGCACGGCATCGATCTCGGTCGAGGTCGGCCCCTTGGGATTGCGGTTGAACTCCTGCTTGATCGCGGCACCCATGAGGCGGTCGCTTTTCGCCAGCAGTCGCTCGGCGTCGTCGTCCCATTCGGGCCTGATTTGCCTGTCGGTCGCCATGGAAAGTCCTCCTTCTGGAGAAAGGGAGAACAGCACCCCCTGTGCATTGAAGTCTACCAGAACGGGGGAGCGAAGCCGTGCCACGCGGCTGGAATGGACCGGGAACAGTAAACTGGCGGGCGGGCGGGAGACGGGCCGGTCCAGGGTTATGTACCGGTACCGGTACGCAGACTACCCGGAGGCCGGCTCCCAGACTTGACTATATAAAAGAAATCTACATGATTAAGGCTCAGTCCTAGCTCAGTCCTCGTCAATCATCCTCCCGTCGATATAGTACCAACGCCCTTCACTGCGCACGAAGTTGCTCACCTCGTGAATGCGCTGCGCGCGTCCGTTGACGCGGCATAACGCTACGAACTCCACCACGCCCGCATCTCCCGCCATCTCGGCGTGCCGCACCTCGAGCCCCAGCCATTTCACCGGCGAGAGTTCCAGCTCGCCCGGCGCGGTGGAGCCGTGCCAGGTGGCCAGCAGGTAATCGATCAGGCCCACCACATAGGCGCTGTAGCGGGAGCGCATCAGCGCTTCGGGCGTGGGCGCGTGGATGCCTTCGGCGAGGCCGATGTGCCAGGGCTGGCAGCACGCCGTGTAGGGTTGCTCGCTGCCGCAGGGGCAAGGGAGGTTGCGCGGGAGCGCGGTCTTGCGCACGTCAGAAGAACGCCAGCGTGCGCACCTCGATGCTCTGGCGCGGCGGCGCGCCGGCCGGAGTCGTGGGATCCTCGAACGAGGTGTGCGGCGTGAACCGCGCCCGGCCGTCCTTTTCCGAATCGAACACCTTGAACACGATCGCCTCGTCGCGCCGCATGCGCGGGAAGTAATACCACTCGTGCGCCGGGTTGTACTTGAGCCGGTAGGTCTGCCCGATGCGGCCCGGATGATGGCGCTCCGCCACCAGCAGGTCGTGCGGCATCACGCTGCGCGCGTCGGCCATCGCGAGCGGGTGCGCGACGATGGGCCGGTCGATCGCCCGCCACACCTGGATGATCGCGAACCGGCGCGCAAGCAGCCCTTCGGCCTCGTCCGGCAGGACATCGCGCACCCGCTGCGGCCCGGACCACTCGGTGTAATCGTTGTGCGCGTTGACCACCACTTCGCGCAGGCGTTTGGCGTTGCGCTCGGTTTCGTCTCCGGAGCGCAGCGTGTGGTCGAACACCACGACCCGGGCGGCGCCGGACTGGCGCTTCACCAGCTCGATGACCTCGGGGTAGTAGGCCGACTCGAGCTGGGCCGGGTCGAAGAAATCGGCCACCTTGGTCGCATGCTCCACCAGCGTGAAGCCTGACGTGTCCAGCCCCAGCCCGGACGCGGCGCGGCCATCCCGTATGGGCATCGGGCGATGCTCATAGGTGCCGGTGTTGAGGCGCCCGGCCGTAGCCGGACCAAAGGTGCCGTTGATGAGCTTCTCGCCGGTATCGACCGTATAGGCAATGGCGGCGGTGATCGATGCCACGTTGTCCACGGCGTGCATGTCAGAACTTCTCCACCCAGGGCCGCAGTTCGATCTCCCAGGCCCAAGCGCTGCGATGCTGCTCGTGGAAACTCAGGTAGGCCTTGGCGATCTCGTCAGGAAGCAGCATCCCGTCCTCGCCCCGCCCGGCCGCCCTCGGGTCGCTGCCGGGCGCCTGGATGCCCCCGTCGATGACGAAGTGCGCAACATGGATGTTCTTCGGCGAAAGCTCCCGCGCCATGCTCTGCGCGAGGCCGCGCAAGGCGAACTTGCCCATCGCAAACGGCGCGGATTCGGCGTAGCCCTTGACGCTCGCCGACGCGCCGGTGAAGAAGATGCTGCCCGATCCGCGCCCGAGCATGGCCTTGGCCGCCGCCTGGCCGACGAGGAACCCGGCGTAGGCAGAAACGGCAAGCGTGCGTTCCACTTCCTTGGCGTCGAGGCCCGCAATGGGGCCGCGCACGCGGTAGCTCGCATTGAACACGACAAGTTCGGGAATGCCGAAATGGGCCTCGGCCTCCTTGAACAGGGTTTCGACCTGGGACGGCTGGGTCGCGTCGCAGGCTACGAGCTTTGCACCTGTCTCGCCGGCCAGCCCCGCGAGTTTGCCGGTTGTGCGCGCCGCGAGGACCACGCGGCCACCGCGCTGCGCGACCAGCCGCGCAAGCGAGGCGCTCAGTCCCGGCCCCACGCCGACGATCAGTGCATTCATGGAACGATCCTCTCCGCACGGAACTGCTTGAGCAGCCGCACGAACATCTCCTCGCTGTCCACGACGTCATGGAAGCCGTGCTGCCG
>JANNWA010000090.1:0-3702 GCA_031408275.1 Pseudomonadota bacterium | reverse complement strand
CTCCTCAGACCTCCCTCCCCGGGGGCGCAAGCGCCGAGGCGGCGCTGTTAGAATCTCTGCATGACTTATCTCGTTCTGGCGCGAAAATACCGGCCCAGGAGTTTCTCGACGCTGGTGGGGCAGGAGCACGTCGTCAAGGCGCTGCGCCACGCGCTCGAGCAGCAGCGCCTGCACCACGCCTACCTGTTCACCGGCACGCGCGGGGTCGGCAAGACCACCATCGCGCGCATCCTCGCCAAGTGCCTCAACTGCGAGACGGGTATCACGGCCGAGCCCTGCGGCAAGTGCAGCGCCTGCGTGGAGATCGATGGCGGGCGTTTCGTCGACCTGCTCGAGGTGGACGCCGCTACCAATACCAAGGTCGACGAGATGCGCCAGCTCCTCGAAACCGCGCAGTACGCGCCTTCGCGGGGGCGGTTCAAGGTGTATGTGATCGACGAAGTCCACATGCTTTCAAATTCTGCGTTCAACGCGATGCTGAAGACGCTGGAGGAGCCGCCGGAGCACCTCAAATTCATTCTCGCGACCACGGACCCGCAGAAAATCCCGGTGACCGTGCTCAGCCGCTGCCTGCAGTTCAACCTTAAGCAGATGCCACCGGGCGCGATCACCGAACACCTCGCGCGATTGCTGGATGCGGAGGGCGTCGCCTTCGAGCGTGAAGCGCTGCCGCCGCTGGCGCGCGCGGCCTCCGGCAGCATGCGCGACGGGCTGTCGTTGCTCGACCAGGCGATCGCGCACGGGGCGGGAACAGTGACCGCGGCAAACGTGCGCGAGATGCTGGGCGCGGTCGACGAAACCTACCTGCTGCGTGCACTGGATGCGCTTGTCGCGGCCGATGGCCAGGCACTGATGGCGGTTGCCGACGAGATGCAGGTGCGCAGCCTGTCGTTTGACGCGGCCCTCGCGGACCTGGCGAGTCTCTATCTGCGAATCGCCCTCGCGAAGACGGTGCCCGCCGCGCTGGACGACGACGTGCCGGAGCGGGCGCGGATTTTTGGATTTGCCGAACGCTTCGACGCGGAGGAAATCCAGCTTTGCTACCAGATCACGGTACAGGGGCGGCAGGACCTGCCGCTCGCCCCGGACGAGCACTCGGGTTTTGTCATGACGCTGCTGCGCATGCTCGCCTTTCGGCCGGAAGGGGCGGCCAGTGCCCCGGGCGCATCGCTTTCGATGCCCTCTGCCGCCAATCCCGGGGCGAAGCCGGCTGCGCCCTCTGCGGCGAAACCGGCTGCGGCGTCCGTGCCAAGGCCGGCCCCAGTTCCTGCACCGGCATCCGCGGCCGCCGCGCCTGATGGCACTCCGTTCGCGGGCGACTGGCCTGGACTTGCGCGAGAGCTGCAACTCGGCGGAGCCGCGAAGCTGCTTGCGGACAATGCCGAATTGCAACGCCACGAAAACGGGCAGTTCGATCTCTGTGTGCCGAAGGCGATGGCGTATCTTGCCGAGAAAAACTATGCGGACAAGCTCAAGACGGCGCTGGCCCAGCGGTTCGGTGGCACCGTCACGCTGCGGGTATCCGTAGGCGAAGTCCGGGGTAAGACGGTCGCGGCGATCGAGCAGGGCGAACGCAACGCCCGCCAGACCAAGGCGACGGATGCGGTGCACGGCGACCCGTTCGTTCGCGACCTGGTCGCAATTTTCGACGCGACCGTGATCGACAAGACCATCAATGCGACCTCCAAAGGGTCCTAGGAGAGCACCATGAGAGGCAATATAGGCCAGCTGATGAAGCAGGCGCAGGCGATGCAGGAGAACATGCAGAAGATGCAGGACCAGCTTGCCACGCTCGAAGTCGAGGGGCAGTCCGGAGCCGGGATGGTGAAGGTGCAGATGACCTGCAAGTACGACGTCAAGCGGGTCGCGATCGACCCGTCGCTGGTCGGCGAAGACAAGGACATGCTCGAAGACCTCGTGGCCGCGGCCTTTAACGACGCCGCGCGGCGCGTGGAGGCGAAGATCGCCGAGAAGATGAGCGGGGTGACCGCCGGCATGGGCCTGCCGCCCGGCCTGAAACTGCCCTTCTGAGCAGAACTGCGTGGCCAAGGAGCCCGTTCCGACCGCCCAGGGGCTGGAGCGACTGGTGGAAGCGTTGCGCGTGCTGCCGGGGGTCGGGCCGAAGTCCGCGCAGCGGATGGCCTACCAGTTGCTGCAACGCGATCGCGCGGGTGCCGACCAGCTTGCCGTGTCGCTCAAGCACGCGCTCGACACGGTGCGCCATTGCGGCAAGTGCAACAATTTCACCGAGGGCGAGCTTTGTTCGCTGTGCGGCTCCCAGCGCCGCGATGCTTCGTTGCTGTGCATCGTGGAAACGCCGGCTGACCTCGCGATGGTCGAGCAGACATCGTCCTACTCGGGGATGTATTTCGTCCTCATGGGCCGCCTCTCCCCGCTCGACGGCGTCGGCCCGAGGGACATCGGTCTCGACCGATTGCTTGCACGCGCGACCGACGGCGAGGTGCAGGAGGTGATTCTCGCCACGAACTTCACCAACGAAGGCGAGGCGACCGCGCACTACATTGCCGAAATGCTGCGCAGCCGCGGTATCCGGGTGAGCCGGATTGCGCGGGGAGTGCCGCTCGGCGGGGAACTCGAGTACGTCGATGCGGGAACCCTGTCGCAGGCGCTGTTGGAGAGGCGCGCGCTGTAGAATTGGCTGAAACGAGGAGTGGGAGACTATGAAAAAGATCATTCGTACGGCCCTCGCGCTGGTGGCCGCGGCATTTGCCGTCGGGACGCACGCGCAAATCGAGAAACCCGACGTGCACATTGCGATCGGCGGCAAGTCGGCGCTTTACTACCTGCCGCTGACGCTGGCCGAGCGGCTTGGATATTTCAAGGACGAGGGGCTCAACGTCCGCATCAGCGATTTCCCCGGTGGCTCTCGCTCGCTCCAGGCAGTAGTGGGCGGGAGCGCAGATGTAGTTTCCGGCGCGTACGAACACACCATCAACATGCAGTCCAACGGGCTGCACTTCGTATCTTTCGTCCTCTCCGGCGCGGCGCCGCAGATCAGCGTGGGCATCGTTACTTCGCGCGCGGCGAACTACAAGTCCCCCAAGGACCTGAAAGGCCTGCGCATCGGGGTGAGCGCGCCCGGCTCCAGCACCAACATGGTGGCGA
Source organism: Pseudomonadota bacterium (assembly GCA_031408275.1). Classification (GTDB taxonomy): domain Bacteria; phylum Pseudomonadota; class Gammaproteobacteria; order Burkholderiales; family SG8-39; genus SZAS-79. The sequence continues at coordinate 576 of JANNWA010000090.1, read as the reverse complement.
ATTTCCTGCTCGCCAAGGGCGGGCTCAAGCCGACCGACGCGTCGATCATCGGCATCGGCGCGGGCTCGACCGTGATCGCGGCGGTTGATCAGGGCCGCGTCGACGTGGTCTCGCAGACGGATCCGGCGATGACCATGCTCGAAAAGGAAGGCAAGATCAAGATCATCGCCGAGACGCGCACCCCCGAAGGCACAGAAAAACTGTTCGGCGGGCCGATGCCGGCCGCAAGCCTGTACTCGCCGGCGGAGTTCGTGAAGAAGAACCCGAACACCGTGCAGGCGCTCACGAACGCGATGGTGCGCGCCTTGCTGTGGTTGCAGGACGCGACGCCGCAGCAGGTGCTTGCGACCGTGCCGGAAGAGTACCTCCTCGGCAACAAAGCGATGTACCTGTTTGCGTTCAACAACGTGAAGACGGCCTATTCGAAGGACGGCCTGATGTCGGAGGCGGGCGCAAAGACGACGCTGAAGGCGCTGGCATCTTTCAATCCGAAAATAGTGCCCGAAAAAATAAAGCTCAACGAGACCTACACCAACGAGTTTGCAAATAAGGCGTTGGCGAAGTACTCGAAGAAGA
>JANNWA010000089.1:0-6230 GCA_031408275.1 Pseudomonadota bacterium | reverse complement strand
CGGGTTCGGGCAGGCGACCATGGCATCGCCGCCTGATGGGTCGATCACGGTCTGCGCGAACGAGAACAGCGCTTCGCGCGACCCGTTCACCGGGATGACCTGGCTGGCGGGGTCGAGCGCCGGGAGACCGTACCGGCGCATGAGCCAGGCCGCGATGGCCTCGCGCAATTCGGGCAGCCCGGCCGTGGCCGGGTAGGCTGACAGGCCATCCAGGCTTGCGACCAGCGCCGATTTGACCAGCTCGGGCGTGGCGTGCTTCGGCTCACCTATGGACAGGTTGATCGCGCTCAGCGCAGGGTTTGGAGTCACGCCCGAAAGAAGCGCACGCAGCTTCTCGAACGGGTAGGGCTGCAGGAGTGCGAGACGCGGATTCAAGGCAAGGTCGATCTCTGGATGCAGGACTGCTTCAAGCCTCGGCGCGCGGATTTGCGGCCGGAAACGAATCGAGCTGGACATGAGGGGCGGGGCGCCAGCCTCGCTTGCGGTGATCGACGACAACGGTGGTGAAGATCCCGCCGCGCACGTTGAAGCGCGCGCTCAAGCGCATGTAGCGTGGCCGCGTCGCCACGACTAGGTCGCCGAGGATGCGATTGGTGACGGCTTCATGATAGGCGCCCTGGTCGCGGTAGGACCATGCGTAGAGCTTGAGCGATTTCAGTTCGACGCAGGCCTTGTCGGGTATGTAATCCAGCAGCAGCGTGGCGAAATCGGGCTGCCCGGTCATCGGGCACAGGCAGGTGAACTCCGGAATCTCCATATGGATCCGGTAGTCCCGTTCCGGGTTCGGATTGGGAAAAGTCTGCAGCTTGTTGCCGGGGCGGGAAGCCATCAGTGGGGCGCTTGGGTTGGGCGGAGAGGCGTGAGACGAGCGGCGAAAATGGTATCATAGCCCGGTAGATTTTCATGGCGGATTCGGGCCTGTTCTCATCGGATTCACGTCCTGCCGCTGCCGTCAACTCTCAGAAAAAAAACAAGCCTTCGTGCGACTCACCCAGCTCAAACTGTCCGGCTTCAAGTCATTCGTCGACCCCACCGCAATACATGTCCCGGGGCAGCTGGTCGGCATCGTCGGACCGAACGGGTGTGGAAAGTCCAATGTGATCGACGCCGTGAGGTGGGTGCTCGGCGAGACCCGCGCCTCGGCCCTGCGCGGCGATTCGATGATGGACGTCATCTTCAACGGCTCCGTCAATCGCAAGCCGCTGGCGCGCGCCAGCGTCGAACTGATCTTCGACAACACGCTGGGCCGCGCCTCGGGGCAGTGGTCGCAGTATGGCGAGATCTCGGTAAAGCGCGTCCTCCAGCGGGATGGCGAATCGTCGTACCACATCAACAACACGCATGTGCGCAGGCGCGACATAACCGACATCTTTCTCGGGACGGGCCTTGGCCCGCGCGCCTATGCGATTGTCGAGCAGGGCATGATTTCCCGCATCATTGAAGCCAAGCCCGAAGAGCTGCGCGTATTTCTCGAGGAAGCTGCCGGAATCTCCAAGTACAAGGAGCGCCGCAGGGAGACGGAGAACCGGCTCTCGGATACCCGCGATAACCTGTCCCGCGTCACCGACATCCGCACCGAGCTGGGCACCCAGATCGAAAAACTGGAAAAGCAGGCCGAGGTTGCAACCCGGTACCAGGAGTTCCGGTCCGACCTGCAACTCAAGCAGCAATTGCTCTGGTACCTACGCCGGCGTGACGCTGCCGCAGAGCGCGAACGGCACGCGCAGGAGATCGTCCGAACCACGAACGAACTGGAAGGCGAAACCGCGCGCCTCAGGGAAACCGAAAACCATATCGAATCCGCGCGCGCCGCGCATTACACGGCTGGCGACGGACTGAACGCCGCGCAGGCGGCGCTGTATGCGGCGAATTCCGAGGTTGCACGGCATGAGTCGGAGTTGCGCCACGTCGAGGAGACGCGCCAACGGCTCGAGAACCGGCACATCGAGCTGCGCGCGCAGCTGGGCTCGTGGCGCGAGCAGCGCTCGCAGCTGACCCAGGCGCTGCACATGTGGGCCAACCGCCAGGTCGGCGCAAGGCAGAGGGTAACCGACGCGCAGGTTGCGCTTGGCGCGGAAACCGAAAAGCTGCCGCATGCGGAACAGGCGTTTCGCGTCGCACAGGAGCGCCTCAACGAAGTGCGCAGCCAGTCGCTGCAGGCCGAAAGCCGTTTCCAGCTGGAGCAAGCCAACCTGAGCCATGCGGAGCGCTCGGTACTGGCCCTCGAGCAGCGCGACGAGCGCCTCAGGGCGGAGATGGAGACGCTCGACCCGCCGGATGAGCAGGGCCTGCTGGAGCACGAGGCGCGAGTCGCCGAGCTGGAGCGCAGCATCGAGCAGGCGCAGGTCGAAACGGCGGCCCTGCAGGAGGCGTGCGGCTCGCTGGACCGGGAACGCCAGGGTGCCGTGGGGCGCCTAAACGAAGCCTTGCGCGAACACAGCGCGGCGGAGGCGCAGCTCGCCACGCTGAAGCAGATCCAGGAGTCGATGGCCGAGGACGGGAAACTGGTCGAGTGGCTTGATCGCCACGGGCTTTCGGGATTGCCCAGGTTCTGGGAGAAGCTGCGCATCGAGGCCGGGTGGGAGACTGCAGTCGAGGCGGTCTTAAGGGAGCGCCTGCACGCCCACGAGCTTGCCGCCGGCGATACGCTTTCGGCGTTTGCCGCTGACAAGCCTCCTGCCAAGGCGAGTTTCTACGCTGCGGCGCCCGGATTGGCGGCAGACATCCCCTCCGGACAGGTTTCGCTTGCCAGCAAGATATCGGCGACCGATCCGGGCCTTGCGGGGGCGACCGAGGATTGGCTTGCGGGTGTGTATGCCTTTGAGGGGACGCCCGCGGCAGAGGTACTCGGGGCGCTGGCGCCTGGCGCGTGCCTGGTAAATCGCGAGGGCCACCGCTTTTCCAGGCATACGGTCACTTTCCATGCCCCTGACGCGACCGACTCCGGGGTGCTTCAGCGCCAGGCACAGATCGAGGCACTGAACATGCGGTGCGCCTCGCTCGCGACGAGCCTCGACGCCGCGCGCAATGACGTGGCCCAGCGTGAGCAGGGGCTTGCCGAACGACAGGCTGCCCTCGCTGCCGCGCGCGACGCGGCGGCTGAGTTGCAGGGGGGCAGCCACGAGGCGAGGATCGAATTGCTCAAGCTCACCCAGGCGGCGGAGCGCTATCGCGAGCGCAGCAGCCAGATCCAGCGCGAACTGGAGGGCATTGCGCTCGAGTTGCAGAAAGCCCGCGCGCGCAAGGCCGAACTTCTTGAAGCGCTCCAGGCGATCCAGGCGGAAATCGGCGCCCTGCAATCCGGGCTGGCCGAAGTCAGGGCCGCCCACACGGCGGCGGAAGTCGCCCTCGCGGAGCAGCGGCGCGCTTTGCAGCAGGCGGAGCGAACCGCGCAGGAAGCCGTGTACGCCGAGCGGGAGTGTGTTTCCAAGATCACGGAAATCGACAATTCGGTCAACATTGTCGACCAGCAGATCGAGCGCGCGGACCTGGATGTTGTGAAGCTCACGGAAGAGCTTGCGATCGACCCGATCCCCGCGGTGCGCGAAGCGCTCGATGCCGCGATCGAGTCGCGCATCGGATGCGAGAAGACCCTGGCCGAGGCGCGCAACACCGTGGAAGCGGCTTCGGCGGCGTTGCGCGGCCTGGAAGAAGATCGCCTGCAGATCGAGGCGCGCATCAACCCGCTGCGCGAGCGCGTCGGCGAATTGCGGCTGAAGGAACAGGCCGCAAGCATCAATCATGACCAGTTTGCGGCGCAGCTTGCAGAGGCGGCGGCCGACGAGGCCGCGCTCGTCGCCGGGGCCGAATCAGCGCCCCGGCCGTCAGCCCTGCAGGCCGAGATCACCCGGCTCAACCAGTCGATAGCCGAGCTGGGCGCCGTCAATCTTGCCGCGCTCGAAGAGCTGAAAACAAGCAGCGAGCGCAAGGGTTTTCTAGATTCCCAGTCGGCTGACCTGGAAGAAGCGGTCAAGACGCTCGAGGACGCAATTCGCAGAATCGACAGGGAGACGCGCGAGCTGCTGCGCGAAACCTTCGAGAGCGTGAACCGGCACTTTGGCTCGCTGTTCCCGATGCTCTTCGGCGGCGGTGAAGCCAGGCTCATCATGACCGGAGAGGAGATTCTCGATGCCGGGGTCCAGGTCATGGCGCAGCCCCCGGGCAAGCGCAACAGCAGCATCCACCTCCTTTCGGGTGGCGAAAAGGCATTGACTGCGATTTCACTCGTATTCTCGCTGTTTCAGCTGAACCCGGCGCCGTTCTGCCTGCTCGACGAGGTGGATGCGCCTCTTGACGACACCAACACCCAGCGTTTCTGCGACCTGGTGAAGAAGATGTCGTCCCAGACCCAGTTCCTGTACATCAGCCACAACAAGATCACCATGGAAATGGCGAGCCAGCTTGTCGGTGTGACAATGCAGGAGTCGGGAGTCTCACGCGTCGTGGCGGTGGACATCGACGAGGCATTGCGCATGCGCGAGGAACTGGCGGCCTGATCCGATGAGCGAATTCCAGGCCAGCCTGCTACTGATTGGCGCTCTGGTGGTGGTAGGCGTTCTCGCCTACAACAAGTGGCAGGAGCACCGCGCCGGAAAGGAGACTGACGAGGCTTTCCGGTCCAGCCATCCCGATGTGCTGATAGGAGGCGATTCCCGATCAATCCCGCTTGCGCCCGACGATGTTTCGGGCAATGAACCCGACGTTGCAGTGCCGCTGATACACGCCGAGTCGCGCCCGTCAGCCGAGTCCTCCGGCGCGCCGCTGCCCGATCCCTGCATCGATTATGTCGTGGAACTGGGTGCTGATCGCCCGATCCCTGTCGCGGCAGTGCGCGACCTTTGGGCCGGAATAGACCATCGATTTGCACGGCGAGCGACCATCGCGGGTTTGTCGGAAGGACAATGGGCCCCGCTTGCGCAAGGCGGAGTATGCGATAAGGTGCGCGCTGCCTTGCAGATGGTCAACCGCAGGGGCGTTGTCAGCCAAGCCGAACTTCTCGAGTTCAGGTCCGAGGTGGAGACGCTTGCAGCGAAGCTGGGCGTACCGGCCGCATCTCCGGAGATGAAGGAGGCGCTGGACGGTGCGCGGCGTCTGGATCAGGTATGCGCCGGTGTCGACATCCAGATCGCGTTCCATGTCGTTTCTGCCGCCGGAGCGCCGTTCGCCGGCACGAAGCTGCGGGCTGCCGCCGAAGCAGCAGGGTTTGCGCTTGACCCCGAAGGGCGCTTCTTGCTCGCCGATGATCGCGGGCGCGAACTCTACAATCTAGCGGACCGCAGCGGAGTTCCGTTTGCGGCGGCCACCATGAAGGATACCGCCCCCGTCGCGCTGACCCTGTCGATGGACGTGCCGAGGGTGCCCGACACGCAGCGTACGTTCGACGCAATGGTCCGTTTTGGCCGAAGTCTCGCCGACCTTCTGGGCGGAGACGTGGTTGATGACAACAACCAGCCTCTAGACGACCGCGCGGCTGCCGCCATCGATTCCCAACTTGGCGTCGTTCGCGCAAGCCTTCAAGCCGAGGGCATCGTGCCCGGAAGCGCCCTCGCACTTCGCCTGTTTTCCTGAGTTTCGCGCATGTCGAATTCCAGCCTGTGGCGCAAGGAGGCGGAGGCGCTGCGCCGTGAAATCGAGGAACACAATCGGCGCTATTACCTTCTGGACGATCCTTCCATTCCGGACGCGGAGTACGACCGGCTATTGCGTCGCCTCCAGGAAATCGAGGCGGAGCATCCGGAACTGATGTCCGCTGATTCGCCGACGCACAGGGTCGGCGCAAGTCCGCTTTCCGAATTTTCGGAGGTCAAGCATCAAACTCCGATGCTTTCCCTCAGCAACGCGTTCTCGGAGGACGAAATCAGGGCATTCGACGAACGCATATGCAAAGCGCTGGGCGCAGGCAGCGTTGAGTATGCCGTGGAACCCAAGTTCGACGGGCTCGCCGTCAGCCTGACTTACCGAAATGGCGTATTCATGCAAGGAGCGACTAGAGGCGACGGCACAACGGGGGAGGACGTGTCAGCCAATTTGCGCACGGTCCGGTCCATCCCGCTGCGCCTGCCGCATGCGGTGGATATCGAGAGCCTCGACGTACGGGGGGAAGTGCTGATATTCCAAGCGGACTTCGAGAGGATGAACCAGCGTCAGCTAGCCGCCGGGGGCAAGGAATTCGTGAATCCGCGCAACGCTGCTGCAGGAAGCCTGCGGCAGCTGGATTCGCACGTAACGGC
>JANNWA010000088.1:0-2268 GCA_031408275.1 Pseudomonadota bacterium | reverse complement strand
CCGCTACTTCGGCCCCTTTCCCCACTCCTATGCGGTGCGCGAGAGCATCCAGCTGCTCCAGCGCGTGTTCCGGTTGCGCACTTGCGAGGATTCCGTTTTCGAGAACCGCTCGCGGCCGTGCCTGCTGCACCAGATCCAGCGCTGCTCGGCGCCCTGCACGGGCCTGATCGGACAGGAGGCCTATGCACAGGACGTCCGCAACGCGGAGCTGTTCCTGCTTGGCCGCGAGAACGACGTCATCAACACGCTGACGGCGAAGATGAACACCGCAGCCGAGGCCCTGCACTTCGAGGAGGCGGCCATGTACCGCGACCAGGTCCGCGCGCTCTCGCGCGTGCAGGCGCGGCAATACGTCGAATCCGCCGCAGGGGTAGATGCGGACGTGGTGGCGTGCTGCAGCGAAGGGGGAATCTCCTGCGTGAACCTGGTGATGATCCGCGCGGGGCGCCATGTCGGGGACCGCAGTTTCTTCCCGCAGAACGCCGACGCGGCCACGCCGGGCGAAGTGATCCTCGCGTTCCTGACGCAGCACTACCTGGAGCAGCCGATCCCGCCGCTGATCCTCGCCAACGCGGAGCTCGAAGGCGACGTACTGGAGGCGGCATTGACCGAGCAAGCCCACCGGCCGGTGCGGCTGATCGTGACGCCGCAGGGCGAGCGCCGTATCTGGCTCGAGATGGCGGAGAAGAACGCGCTGCTCGCGCTCGCCAACCGCGTGCGCGAACGCGGCACGCAGGAGGCGCGCCTCGTCGCGCTGCGCGACGCGCTCGGGCTGCCGGATTCGGCGCAGCGCATCGAGTGCTTCGACATCAGCCATACGATGGGTGAGGCGACCGTAGGGTCGTGCGTCGTGTACGACGGCCACGACATGCAGAAAGCCGAATACCGCCGGTTCAACGTCCGCGGCATCACGCCGGGCGACGACTACGCGGCCATGCGCCAGGTGCTGGCCCGGCGGTACGAGCGCATCACGGCGGAGGGGACGAAAATGCCCGACCTGATACTGATCGACGGCGGCAAGGGGCAGGTGGCGCAGGCGCGCTCGGCGCTCGTCGAGTTGGGCCTTAACGACGTGAGCGTGGTCGGGGTGGCCAAAGGCCCCGAACGCAAGCCCGGGCTCGAGGAGCTCATCGTCGAAGGCGAGGGGCTCGTCGTGACCCTCCCGCCGCAGCACCCGGGCCTGCACCTCATCCAGCAGATCCGCGACGAGGCGCACCGCTTTGCGATCGTCGGCCATCGGGCGCGGCGCGGCAAGAGCCGCACGACCTCGGAGCTGAACGAAATCCCCGGCATCGGCGACAAGCGCCGGCGCTCGCTGCTCGCCCATTTCGGCGGCCTGAAGGGCGTGCAGTCGGCGGCGATCGACGACATCATGAAAGTGGAAGGCATCAGCCGCGCGACGGCCCAGCGCATCTACCGGCACCTGCACGGCGAAGCGGAAGAAAAGCCTCGAACAGGGTAAAGTCCGGTATGCAAAGCAACGTGCCAACGAACCTGCCGAACCTCGTCACCTGGTGCCGGATCCTCATGATCCCGCTCATCGTCGGGGTGTTCTACCTGCCGGAGGCCTGGCTGCAGGCCGAGAACAAGAACATCGCCGCCACGGCGATATTCATCGTCGCCGCGCTGACCGACTGGCTGGACGGGTACCTGGCCCGCGTGCTCGACCAGATGTCGGCTTTCGGGGCGTTCCTCGACCCGGTGGCCGACAAGCTGATGGTCGCGGGCGCCCTGATCGTGCTCCTCCAGCTCGACCGCGTGGAGCCGCTGGTGGCGCTGATCATCATCGGCCGAGAAATCGCGATTTCGGCGCTGCGCGAATGGATGGCGCAGATGGGGCAGTCCAAAAGCGTGGCCGTCGCGTTCATCGGCAAGCTGAAGACCACGGTCCAGATGATCGCGATCCCGCTGCTGCTGTTCCACGACACCCTGTTCGGGCTGTTCAACGGCCAGTTTCTGGGCACGATCCTCATCAACGTGGCCTGCGTCCTCACGGTCATGTCGATGCTGTACTACCTGCGCAAGGCCGGGGTCGCCACCAGTGGGGCGGGCTGACCCAGCGTGGTTTGACTGCGGGGCCCCGTGCCTTTAAAATGCCGGGCTGTTCGATGCGGGAGTAGCTCAGTTGGTAGAGCGCAACCTTGCCAAGGTTGAGGTCGAGAGTTCGAGACTCTTCTCCCGCTCCAGATTCACCGAGGGAGGGCCTTTGCGGGCCCTCCCTTTTTAGTCTCACGCAGGTTTTTCAATACGGCGCGGTAGCAAAGCGGT
>JANNWA010000087.1:0-2541 GCA_031408275.1 Pseudomonadota bacterium | reverse complement strand
GGCCGCGTACATGGCGCCCGCCGCCGCGCAAAAGGTGTTCGGCGATGCACGCGCGGTGGTGGCTTGGGGCTATTCAACGGGGCCGCAATGCCGGGCGATTCCTGTCGAGGGCGGCTGGAAGGTCAGCGGTACCTGGGGGTTCGGCAGCGGCAACCGCCATGCGACCTGGCTCGGGGCGCACTGCCACCAGGCCGATGCCGGGGGTTCGCTGCTGAAGCACGCGGACGGCCGCCCGATGGAGCGGACCATGCTCATCCCCCGTTCTGAGGTGAAGATCCACGAAGGTACCTGGGATGTGGTGGGATTGCGCGGCACGGGCAGCGACAACTATTCGGTGTCCGACCTGTTCGTGCCAGACGAGTTTTCCCTGATCGCCCGGGCGACTGCGAGCGACCAGCACCTTCCGGCGAATGCAGTTGCGGCCCCCGAGCCGGAGCGGCGCGAGAAGGGCCTCCTGTACCGCTTCTCGCCCATGAACGTTTACCAGAGCGGGTTTTCCGCCGTGGCGCTCGGCGTGGCGCGCGCAACGCTCGACGCCTTCATTGCCCTGGCGGCGAAGAAGACACCCTCAGGCTCGGGACTGTCCTTGCGCGACGACCACTGGATCCAGTCGCGCATCGCGATCGCCGAGGCGCGCCTGGGGGCGCCGCGCGCGTGGATCCTCGAGATACTGCGCACAATGTGGGACGAATGCATCGCCAGCGGCTATCCGGGGTTCGAGTCGCGGGTGAAGCTGCGGCTCGCCTCGACCCATGCCATCCACGAGGCACGCGAGGTCGTCCATGCCTGCTATGCCGATGCCGGCGCGACGGCGATCTTCGCGGGTAATCCTTTCGAGCGGCGGTTGCGCGACATGAACGCGGTGTCGCAGCAGATCCAGGGCAATTTCGCCCACTACCAGACCGTGGGCCAGCACTACCTCGGCATGCAGCCGGGCTTGCGCTTCATCTAGGGGTGGGTCCTACTCCGCCTTGATGTTGCCGGCGCGCACGACCTTGCCCCACTTGGCGATCTCGACCTTTACGTAGTCGGCGAACTGCTGCGGCGTGCCGCCGACGGGATCGAACGCCAGCGCGTCGAGCTTCTCCCTGAAGTCGGCCTGCTGCAGCGCCTGGTTCACCGAGTCGTTGAGTTTCTGCACGATGGATGGCGGCGTCCCGGCGGGGAACAGCATGCCGATCCAGGTGTCGTCCTCCACGCCGGGAAAGCCCGCCTCGGCGAAAGTCGGGACGTCGGGCAATGCCGCGACGCGCCTGGCGGAGGACACCGCGATCGCGCGCAGCCGCCCCGCCTTGACGTGGGGCAGGGGCGTGGACACCGCGCCCGCGCCCACCGGGGGCTCGTTGCCGACCACGGCCGCGATCGCCGGGCCCGCGCCGCGAAAGTGGATCGGCGTCATGTCGAGCTTCGAGATCACGTTGAAGAGGTTCTCCGCGGTGAGGTGCGGCGTCGTGCCGCTGCCGGGGGAGGCGAACGCGAGTTTCCTCGTCTTGGCGAGCGCCAGAAGTTCGGCCAGGTTCTTCACCGGCAGGCTGGGGTGCGCGAAGACCAGGTTGGCCTGCTTGCAGATGACCACCGCAGGGATGAAGTCGCGCTCCGCGCTATAGCCCGGTTCGGCCGAAAGGCTCACGTTCACCGCATACGCCGAGCTCGTGAGCAGCACCGTGTAGCCGTCGGGGACGGACTTGGCCACCGCGGCCGTGCCGATGTTGCCGCCGGCGCCGGCGCGGCTCTCGACCACCATGGGCTGGCCGAGCGACTCGGTCAGTTTCTGGCCGATCAGCCGCGCGATGATGTCGGTGGGGCCGCCGGAGGCGAACGGGATCACGATGCGCACCGGCTTGGCCGGCCAGGCCTGGGCGAAACAGCTTGGCGCAACGAGCAGTGCTGCGACAAGCAAACCACAGCGGGCGGTAAGGCGCCGGATTGTTGTTGTCATGTCTCCTCCTCAGGATACGGCGAGCAAAACGATATCACGCCCGCATTGCAGTAAGCTTGCCGCCTCGATCGGGGAGGAACTCACATGAACGAACTGTTTTCGCTGGCCGGGCGCACCGCGCTCGTCACGGGCGGGTCGCGCGGCATCGGCCGCATGATCGCGGCGGGCTTCCTCGCGCAGGGGGCGAAGGTCTACATCTCCTCGCGCAAGGCGGCCGTGTGCGACCAGACCGCGAAGGAGTTGTCGAACCTTGGCGAGTGCATTTCGCTGCCGGTCGACGTCGGTACGGTCGCGGGCGCCCGGGCGCTCGCCGATGCCTATTCCGGGCACGAGAAGTCGCTCGACATCCTCGTCAACAACGCCGGGGCCGCCTGGCTGGCCGAATTCGACACGTTTCCCGAACTGGGCTGGGACAAGGTCGTGGACCTGAACCTCAAGGCACCGTTCTTCCTCACCCAGGCGCTGATGGCGCCGCTGCGCGCCGCGGCCAAAGCGCGTCCCGCGAAGGTCATCAACATCGCGTCGATTGACGGGATTTCGGTCAACCCGCAGGAAACCTATTCCTACGCGGCCAGCAAGGCTGGCCTGGTCCATCTGACCAA
>JANNWA010000086.1:0-5550 GCA_031408275.1 Pseudomonadota bacterium | reverse complement strand
CGATCTCGCTCATCCCGCGCGCGCGGGCGATGTCGCCCAGCGCCGCCGCAAGCAGGGCGGGATCGCCAAGGCCTCAGGAATCACGCGCGAAGCACTGTACAAGGCCCTTCGGCCCGATGCCCAGCCGCGCTTCGATACGATCAGCCGTGTATGTGCGGCGCTGGGGGTGAGGCTGGTTGCGCAGGCCGGATAAGGATAAAAGTCAAACAATACTTAAGAAAATGCAATAACAGTGGCGGGTTTCATGCCAATCCGCTTTCCGGTTCAGGAAATTTAAGTCAGCAAATTGTACTAACAAAATAATATTGCCCGAACTCGCTTCAACCTATCTGTACCCCTGCGCGCGCAACTCGTCCGTGCTCACGCGGCAGCGCACCGGCGCCGGGAGACGCGCTTCTATCGTACCCGGCGAAACAGTCCCTCCCCGCCATAGCCACCGCCGGCATTTCACCGCACACTCCCTCCCAAACAAGACTGGAGACAACCATGAAACGCCGCGACTTCCTCCGCGCCACCGCTGCCACGCCGCTGCTGGCAGCCCTCCCGCAGGAGCTCTTTGCCCAGGCCGCCCCGCGCGCGGCCGGCGGCGCGTGGGACGCGGGAAGCCTCAGGCACCTGATCCCGGTGGTGAGCGACACGCAGATCCTCATCAAGGCCTCGTTTGCGGCGCCCCTGGCCACCGCGCCGAGCCTCAGCGTGGACAACCGCCTGTACACGGGCACGATGACCGACACCAAGGGCGAGCACTGGCAGTTCCACGCCACGGGCCTGCAGCCGGCGCGGAACCACACGCTGGGGCTCGTCGCGCAGGGCCGGCCGCTGTGCGAGAGCTGGCCGCTCGCCACCTTCCCCACGGCGAGCGAGAACCCGGAGAAGCTGCGCCTGCTGCTCTTTACCTGCGCTGGCGGCCACGAGGGAATCCGCGATTTCCTGCCGGTGGCGATCCGCAACCGCCTGTTCAGGCGCGCGCTGTCTTTCAGGCCGGATGCCGCGGTGGCCAACGGCGACCACGTCTACTGGGACCTGCGCTCCCCGCTCACGGCGAAGAACCAGGGCGCCTCGCCGAAAGCAAAGGAGCTCATCGGCGGCACCTTCGACAGATCCAACGTGGTACTCGGCACGGACAACGAGGTGCTCATGAAACGCGCCGCCGGCCCGCAGATCGCGCCGGTCTACGGCACGGACTTCCGCTCGGTGCCGACCTTCTTCATCCAGGACGACCACGACTACTGGGACAACGACGACGCCTACGACGAGATCATCACCTTCCCGCCGGACTTCTTCATGCGCCAGATGGCGCGCGCGACTCAGTCGATGTACTACCCGGAGTTCCTGCCCGACGCGACGCGCCCGGCGGGCCTGCCGGGACCGAACGGCGAGAGCTTCGGCACGCTGCGCTACGGCAGGCTCGCCGAGATGCTGCTCTACTCCGTGCGCCCGACGATGACGCTGGCCGGGCCGAGCGCGGTGTTCGTCGAGGACACCGTGGAGGCGTGGCTCAAGCAACGCATGGCCGGCTCGGACGCCGCGCACGTGATCAACGCGCCCTCCAATCCGCACGGCTGGACGGCGGGCAAGTGGGGCGAGTGGTACCCGGACGTGCTCGGCAAGGACGGCAAGCTCACGCTGGCGGTGAAGAAGCCCTACTGGCAGGACGGCTGGCTCAAGCAACATGATCGTTTGCTGGCCGCGATGTCAGGCATGAAAGGCAAGGTCCCGATCTCAGTGAGCGGCGACCTGCACGCGATCGGCATCGGCAAGATCAAGTCGTCGGGCAACGTTGACTTCAGCGCCAACCCGGTGATCTCGGTGCTCACCGGCCCGATCGGCACCAACCCCAACGGCTGGCCCTCGGGCGTGCGCAAGATCGGCGCGCAGCCGTCCCTGCACCTCACGATGGACGAGGAAGTGAAACCCATCGAGCAGCACGGCTTCACGATCGCCGACTTCACGCGCGACAAGGTCGTGCTCAGGTTCTTCAAGTGGGACCGCAACACGCAAGCGGTCGAGGCGATCGACACGCTGGAGCCTTTCCATACGGCGGAGCTGAAAAGGCCGGGATAGCCCCACACGCGCCTGTGTGCGCCAACGAACATCCCCCTGCAGCCGCCCCGCCCTATCCTCCCGGCATGGGCTTCTGGTTCAACCTTGCACAGTTCGCGCGCTTCCTCTTCTGGATGGTGCTGATCGGCCTCATCGGCATGCAGGTGTTCGGCGGACGCGACACCACGCTGCAGAAGCGCCGCGACGCGCTGATGGGCCAGTTCCAGGCCGAGCGGAAATCGCGCGTGATCGCGCTGATCCACCGCCAGGAGAGCCAGAGCATCCTCGGCATGGATGTCGGCAAGCAGATCGACATCGAGGACTCCGAGGCGATCCTGCGCGCGATCCGCCTGACGCCGGACGAACAGCCGATCGACCTGATCCTGCACACGCCGGGCGGGCTGGTGCTCGCCGCCGAGCAGATCGCCAAGGCGCTGGTCGAGCACAAGGGCAAGGTCACCGTGTTCATCCCGCATTACGCGATGAGCGGCGGCACGCTGATCGCGATGGCGGCCGACGCGATCGTGATGGATCGCAACGCGGTGCTCGGCCCCGTGGACCCGCAGATCGGCGGCATCCCCGCGGCCGCGATCCTGCGCGTGCTGCAGGTGAAGAAGATCGACCTCATCTCGGACGAGACGCTGATGATGGCCGACATCGCGGCCAAGGCGCGCGTGCAGGTGGCGAGCTTCGTGGCCGAGATCCTGCTGAAGCACATGCCGAAGAAGCAGGCCGAGGAGCTGGCCGTGATCCTCAGCGAAGGCCGCTGGACGCACGACTTCCCTATCACCGCGCAGTTCGCCAAGCAGCTGGGCATGCCGGTCACCGTGGACATGCCGCTGATCGTCTACTCTCTGATGGACCTCTACCCGCAGTCGACCACGCAGCGCCCGTCGGTGATCTCGATACCGATGCGCGGCAGCGACGGCAAGGGCGACCCCGCAAAGCCCGCGCCGGTTGCGCCGGTGCCAGTGCCGGTGAAGTAGCCCTGCCCTACTTCCAGGGATCCCGGCAGAGGCTTGCCGCATTTAACCGGCCAATATTATGGCCAAATATGTGAATTTATCCTGAAAACTCACCTATTGTCATATACATATATAAATACTACACTGGCATTTTAATTGTCCAATTAACTGTCCAAACCATGCCTGACCTGGGTCAGTTCAGCCCCCTGTATCCGGAGGAACGCGTCCTCGGGCCGCTGCAGGACCTGGCTGCCCGGGTCCTCCACGCGTCCCATGGGCTCGGGCGGGCGGGCGAGCCCCTGACGCACGCGCTGCGCCCGAAACTGCGGGCGATGAATTCGTATTACTCGAACCGGATCGAAGGCCAGCACACCCGGCCCGCGGCGATCGAGCAGGCGCTCCAAAAGCAGTTCGATGCGGACGCGGGACTGGCAAGGAAGCAGCGCCTCGCCGTGGCGCACATGGAGGTCGAAGAGCATCTCGAGAAAAAGGCCCGCGAGACCGAACCCCGCAAACTTTTCGACGGCGCCTTCGTGCGCGAGATCCACAAGCTCCTCTACACCGCGTTGCCCGCGGCCGACCGGGTAACGGACGACGGAGAGCCCGTTTTACCCGGCGCGTTCCGCCGCCGGGACGTTACCGCAGGCAGGCACGTGGCACCTCCATGGAAAGACGTGGAAGGCCTGGTCGAAGGCTGGGCGGATCGCTACCGCGGGCTGTCCGGCGCCGAATCCCTGCTCATCGGCATTGCCTGCTCGCATCACCGGCTCGCCTGGGTCCACCCGTTCATGGACGGCAACGGGCGGACGGCGCGCCTGCATTCGCACGCCGTGCTGGATGCGATGGGCCTGACCCACGGACTCTGGTCGCCCATGCGCGGGCTCGCACGCAGCCGGGAGCAGTACTACGCGCGACTGAACAACGCCGACCTCCCGCGCAGGAACGACGTGGATGGGCGCGGTGCGTTGTCCCAGGAGGAACTCGTCGCCTTCGCGCGCTATTTCCTGGAGACCTGCCTCGACCAGGTGGAGTTCATGCAGGCGCAACTCGATTTCGCCACGCTCAAGGAGCGCCTGCGGCGGCTGCTGCGCGAGCTGGAAGCCAGTCCCTGGCAGGTCGGCAGCGAGAAATCCATCGTCCGGGTCGAGGCCCTGGAGCCGCTGCACTACGCGGCGCTGGCCGGACCGCTCGAGCGCGCGCGTTTCATTTCAATGACGGGCCTTGCGGAGCGCACGGGCCGCCGCGTACTCGCGAGCCTGCTCGACTATGGCGTGCTGAAAGCAGAAAGCCATCGCGCCGCGGTGGAATTCTCGGTGCCGATGGCCTGCCTGCACGTCCTGTTTCCAAACCTGTGGCCGGAAGTGGAAACGGATTAGCTCAGCGCCTGGCGTTCTCCGGCTTCTCCAGGTACGGCGGCGTATAGATCACCAGGATCCTCGCCTTGTCGCTGGTCACAGTGACGGCGTGCATCTCGTCGGCCGGGAAGAAGCACATCTCGCCGGGCATGAGCTCGAACTTCTCGCCGCCTATCTCGACGTGCGCGGAGCCTTCGAGCATGTAGCAGGCCTGCTCGATGCCGGGGTGCGCGTGCGGGAACGCGCCCTTGCCCTTCTCCACCTCGCCCACTAGCACTTCAAGTTGCTTTGCGCCCACGGTCTCCGGGGCGATCATCCGGAAGTTGTTCGTGCCATGGTGGTTGGCCGGGGAATACGGCTTCACGTCGGATTGCTTTACGTGGTACTTGCTCATTGCCTCACTCCTTTTTCTTCGCGTAGCTCACGCCGAGCCCGGCCCGCGCATCCTGCTGGATGCCGTACTGGGGGATCGGGTAGCGCAGGCCGTTCTTGGCCAGCGCTTCCATGCCTGCGATGGCCTTGGGCAAATACTCGGGCGGCAGGGCCATCAGCAGCTCGTCGTCGAGCACGCCGCCGTAGCGGCGCTCGGCAAAACACGGGAGCGAAAGGCTCGGCGTGCGCGTCTTGAGCGCGCGGCCCCACGAATCGGCGCAGGAGGACTCGCCCACCACGCCCCACTCGAAGTTCTTGTACCCAGCCCACTGCAGGCCGTTGATGAAGATGATCATCTGGCCGGGCGTTGCATAGAAGAGGCAGATGTCCGGCGGGTTGAGGCGGCCGGACGTGAGCGGCGACACGGCCATCGCCTGGTACTTGCCCGAGGGCACCACGTGCATCGCAGCCTGGTGGTTCGCCGCGTCCACGGGCGTGGCGTACCAGACGCCGGTGTAGCGTTTGCCCGAACGCCATTCGTCATCCTGCGGGTGCAGCCCGATCACCGCGCCGCACTGGTCGCCGACGAGGTCCGCGCGCGTGATGCCCACCGTCCATCCGAGGCGCGCGCCCTGCGCGACGATCTGGTCGGTGGTGTGGATCGACTCCGGCCGGCGGATGCGCGGGATGGCTTCCATCTCCGCCACCGTCTCGAAGAGCTTCATGCCAAAGGGATTGGTGCGCAGGCGCAGCAGCCGGTTGAGGCTGTCGACCAGCACCGTCCAGTTAAATGGGGTCAGAGTCGCTTTTTCTTC
>JANNWA010000085.1:0-3460 GCA_031408275.1 Pseudomonadota bacterium | reverse complement strand
CGCTCCGGAACCGACTCGATCTTTTTCGGTTGCTTCGCGGTCGGGGGCGTGTTCGAGTAGGTGACCACGCCCTTTTCGTCGACCCACTTGTACATTTCGGCGCCGGCCGGGAAGGCGACGGCGAGCGCTGCGGCAAGCAGCGCTGAGCAGGGTAGGCAGGTGCGTGATGTGCCCATATTTCGAAGCCTACACCCGGCGCGGGCTTTCGGTGCCCGGATGTGTAAGCGCCTGTAACCGCTGGCCGCTATTGCGGTGCCGCAAAGCGGGACGCGTCCCGCCGGTGGCACAATGACCCCATGCAGCTGAGCGAGCATTTCTCCCTCGAGGAACTCATCGCCTCCGAGACCGCGGCGCGGTGCGGCATCGACAATACGCCGCCGGCGAGCCTGATGCCGAACCTGCGCACGCTCGCCACGGGCCTGGAGCTCGTGCGAGCGGCGCTCGGCGGCCGCGCGATCCACATCAACAGCGGCTATCGCTGCGAGGCCCTCAACACGCGGATCGGCGGCGCGAAGAAAAGCCGGCACATTGAAGGGCTGGCGGCGGACATCCTCTGCCCGGCGTACGGCTCGCCGCTCGAAGTGTGCCGCGCAATCGTCGCGGCCGGCGTGCGGCCCGACCAGGTCATCCACGAGTTCGGCAAGTGGTGCCACGTTTCGTTCGCGGCGCCGGGGACGCAGCCGCGCGTGGAGTTGCTGACGATCGCCAGCGCCGCGCGCGGCTATGAGGTGGGGCTGATCCCCGTCGGCTGAATCGAGCCGGCTCCTGCCGCGCCGCCTTACTTGCCCTGGTACGGCGGGAACACGGTCATGTCGACGCCGTCCAGGTTCCAGGTCTGGAGCGTCTCGCAATTCGGGCACTCGGTCGTGCGTTCCGTGTAGGTCAGGTCGATGAGCTGGTCGCGCGTAACGTTCATGCCGGTGGGCATCCACTGTCCGCACTTGACACATCGCACCCTGAGCATCGGCATTGCTGTCCCCGCGCAGACCTGGTGAAGAAAGCTTACGCCATGCTCATTTGAGCGTGGCCGCCACCTTGCGGACTTCCTCGGCGGTGCGCTCGCCTGCGAGGGGCGTGCCCGGAATCAGGTACTTTCCCATCGCTGCGAGCGTGCCCACCAGCACGGGCTCGTAGCCTGCGTCCCGGACGAGGGCGGAAGCCACGCTGATCGCTTCCGGGTCGTCGCCTGCGATCGGCATGCCAATGCGCTCGCTCCTGCCGGCAGCTTCCCCCATCCTTGCGGCGCCGATGGCATTGAAAGCGCGGACGATGCGCGTGCCGGGGAGGAATTCCATCGAAGCGACACCCGCGCCTTTTTCGCGCGCGGCGACCGCCATGTCGCCGTCGCGCGGGACGATAGGGTTGGACGTGTGGATGATGATCTTGCCCTTGATCAGGTCGCCCAGGTCCCGGCCTACGCCGGGCAGGGCAGAGTAAGGCACCGAAACCAGCAGCACTGTTCCGAACGCGGCCGCCTCGCGCGGCGTTCCGGCGCGCGCGCCGCCGCCGATGCTCGCGGCAAGCTTCTTGTCCGCCTCGAGGTCCAGCGACGAGAACATGACGTCATGACCGGCTTTTACCCATGACCTGCCAATCGCGCTGCCGACCCGGCCGGAGCCGAGCGTACCGATCTTCAGTTTCGCGGATGTCGCGGTCTGGGCAAGCGCCGCAAACGGCAGGGTGCCGGCCAGCGCAGCAGCGGCGGTTGCTTGCAGGAAAGCGCGTCGTGACATCACAATGAATCTCCTCTGAGGGATTGAACTGACGGCCAGTCTACGCCGGGCGGCCACTTGCTGCGAGGGGCCTGGTTTTGTCGTGGCCCAGAAGCGCGGGACCGGGCCTCGATGCGCTCAATACGCGATCGCGTAGCAATCCCGCCGCGGGTCCGCGCCGGCGAAACGGGTGCCGGTGGCCGGGTCGATCATCACCGCGGTGGCGCAGCCTGACATCCCGAACTGCCGCAGCCGGCTCACGTTTTGGCCGCGCGCCTTGAGCTCGTTGTAGACCGTGTCCGGGATGGCGGCCTCGACCGGTGGTTTGGAAAGAGCGCGTGCACCGGACTACAGGAATGGCTCCCTCTGACAGCCGGAGGCGGTGGTCAGCTTACCCGGACCGGCTGGTGTTCGGAAGGCTGACCGGCGACTGCGCATCGCCCAGCTCAGTTCTTGGCAGCCTTTTCCAACGTCGAGGAATTACCGAGGCGTTGGGCGCAAACGTCGCGAAGGCATCCGCGCAGCCAGCGGTGTGCGTTGTCGGCCTCCATTCGTGGGTGCCAGAGCATTGAAATCGTGATTTCCGGTATGGGCACCGGAAGGCGAAAACTTTGCATTCCGTCACGCAGGTTTCCAGTATGCCGTCCGGGAACGCTGGCGATCAGGTCGGAGCCTCGGGCCAACCCCAGTGCGGTCGAAAAGCCGCCAACGATCGTGACGATCTTGCGTTCCAGCCCAAGCGGCCTCAGGGCTTCGTCGATCGGGCCGTTGTCCAGGCCCAGTCGCGAGACGTAGATGTGCCTGCCGGCCGCATAGCGGGCAGGCGTGATCCTGCCTTTGCACAGCGGGTGGCCCTTTCGCACGACGCCGATGTAACGGTCACGGAACAACGCCTGCACACGCAGTTCCGGAGCCGTCGTTTTCTCCACCACACCGGTTTCCAGATCCACGATCCCGTCGCGAAGCGGCCTGCTGTCCTTGTCGGATTTCTGCACAAAGAACAGCCGCACGCCGGGTGCCTCCTCTCCAACACGCGCTATCAGGCCAGGGCCGAAGTTTTCCACGAAACCTTCACTGGTACGCAGCGTAAACGTCCTGACCAGCTGTTTCCGGTTGAGCTTCTCGGCGGGGCGCAAAACGGCACTGCCGTCCTGTACGAGCTGACTGACTCGTTCGCGCAGTTCGATCGCGCGCGGCGAGGGAACCAGACCGCGTCCGGCCCTGACCAGCAACGGATCGCCGGTCGTCTCACGCAATCGCGCCAATGCGCGGCTCATCGCAGATGGGCTAAGCCGCAACCGCCGCGCCGCGCGCGCAACGCTGCCCTCCGCGAGCAGCACGTCGAGAGTGAAAAGCAGATTGAAATCAGGGGTCGACACGCGTTGATCTTGTCACAGTTTGTTCCTGATGTGGCGTCAGACGCACTAATAAACTGCAAATGGTGCGCCTTCCGCCATGTGAGCAAGTTGCCTAATCTTCGATCCATCGATTGAACCGGGTGCTTCCGCGCCGAACCGAGAGGAAAATCATGGCCAAGAATTCGCTGGAAAAGTTTATTGCTGAGGTCGGGGCGATTTGGGGACCGCTCAGTTCCGAAGTCGTTGCTGGTTGTCGCCAGCACCTGGAGGAGCTACTCAAAGCGCCGGCCGAGGAGGAGTGGCGGTGGCTGTCGCGCGTGCCGCACGACACGTTCAACGACGGTGAGGGGCTCCAGCTTCCCACGGTCGACCCGGACGTCTACGATGTCG
>JANNWA010000084.1:0-2062 GCA_031408275.1 Pseudomonadota bacterium | reverse complement strand
CGAGGCCAGGCGCGCGCGCAACTCGATCTGCGCCTGTGTCTCTTGCAGCACGCGCGCCCGCGCCTGCTCCAGCAGCGCTTCGCACTCCCGGGTTTCGTCGCCGCCCTTGCCCAGCGCCGCGAGGTCCTTTTCGATCTGCAGCAGGTGCGAAATCGCAATCGGCGTCACATCGAGCAGCGCGCGCACGGCCACGGCGAATTCCACGGCGCGCCGGGCGCGCTCGCCTTCCTGCCGCGTTTCGCGCAGGGCCTCGGTGCAGTGCCGGTAGACGTGCTTGTCCTTGTCGCGGCTGGCGTCGGCAACCTTTTTCAGCACGGTGGCATCCGTGATCCGGGATGCCGCGGCAAGGCGGACCTCCGCGAACCGGCAGCGCGTTGCGACTTCGGCGAGCAGGGCGTCGCCCTCCACGCGCAGCGCCCACTCGGCCGCGAGCGCCTTGTCGCTCGTGCCGCAGGCGGCCTCCGCCCACGCGGACGGCGGATCGCCTGCACCGGGCGCAGCCTGGGCCGGTGCGACCGGTTCGGCGGGCGGGTCGTCCTCCGCACCGCGCTTGCCGCGCAGCCAGTTCATCGACATGGGATTGTGTCTTGCTTCAAAGCACCCCCGAGGTGCCGCCGTCGAGGTTGACGCTGGTGCCGGTCACGTAGCTTGCCGCGTTCGAGGCGAGGAACGTGATCACGTTGGCCACTTCTTCTGCCTCGCCGACGCGCCCGAGCGGAATGTCCTTGGCCATGCCGGAATACAGCTGCTCGACCGGCACGCCGGCCTTCTTCGCCTTGGCCTCGTGCTGGCCAGCGCGAATGAGGCCGATGCACACCGTATTCACGAGGATGTTGTCCGGCGCGAACTCCTTGGACAGCGCCTTGGTGAACGCGAGTCCCGCTGCACGCGTCACCGTGGTGGGCATCGACTTGGCGCGGGGTTGCTTGGCGCCGATGTTGGTGATGTTGATGATGCGGCCGCCCTTTTGTTTTTTCATTTCGGGGATCGCCAGCCGCGCCAGCCGGATCGCGCCGAAGAGCTTCAGGTCGAAATCCGCCTGCCACGCTTCGTCGGTGACCGAGGCGAACTCGCCGGTGGCCGAAGTGCCCGCGTTGTTGACGAGGATGTCGATGCGCCCGAAAGCCTTGAGCGTTTCCGCAATCAATCTTTCACAGTCGGCCTTGACCCCGATATCGGCCTGCACCGCGGCAACGCTGCCGCCAGCTGCGCGTATCTCCGCCGCCACGGCGTCGAGCAACTCGCGGCCACGCGCGGCGATCACCACGCTCGCGCCTTCCCGCGCCAGCACCACGGCCGCCGCCCTGCCAATACCCTGCGTGCCGCCCGTGACGATGGCGACCTTGCCGTTCAACCCCAGATCCATATTTAATGCCTCGATGGTTTCAAACTTCGCGAAGCATAGCGCCACCGTCGTGGCCTTGCCTACAGGAATATGACCCGTTCCGGTATGCTGACCCGCATTGTGACGACCGCTGTGACCGAACCCACCAGCCGCTTCTACGCCGACCTGCGCGTAGTCGCCGACTTGGCCGACGCCACCCGCACTGAGAACTGCTCCGCCCTGCCGAATGACTGGCACCTGGCCCTGTGCGACGTGCGCGACTCGACGGGCGCGATCCAGTCGGGCCGCTACAAGAACGTCAATACGCTCGGCGCGGCGGCGATCACGGCGGTGCTGAACGCCGCCGCCGGGCTCGACATCCCGTTCGGGTTCGAAGGTGACGGCTGCGTGCTCTGCGTGCCGCCCCACCTGCTCGAGGACACGCGGGCAGCGCTTGCCAAGACGCGTGAGATCGCAGCGGATTCTTTCCAGCTTGACCTGCGCATCGGTACGGTGCCGGTGGCGAACATCCGCAAGGAGGGGTTCGAGGTCCTGGTCGCGCGCTACCGGGTCACCGAACACTACGACCAGGCGGTGTTCTCGGGCGGTGGCATGGCCTGCGCGGACCGTTTGCTGAAGGACCCGCGCGCCGACAACCCCTACCTGGTTCCGGCCAGCGTCGCGCCGCGCGGCAGCATGGAGGGTTTCGAGTGCCGCTGGCAGGACATCCCCAGCCGG
>JANNWA010000083.1:0-1931 GCA_031408275.1 Pseudomonadota bacterium | reverse complement strand
CGTACCACATCGAGAACACGCCGTCGTACTTCGCGCCCTGGAAGAGGTTGAGCTGCTGCGTTCCCCAGATTGCCGTGGCGGCCAGATCCTCGTTGACGCCCGGCTGGAACTTCACGTGGTGTTGCTCGAGGAATTTCTTCGCGCCGTGGAAGGACTGGTCCACGCCGCCGAGCGGCGAGCCGCGGTATCCGGAAACGAAACCCGCGGTGTTCAGCCCCGCCGCGAGGTCGCGCTCCCTCTGCATCATCGGCAGTCGCACCAGCGCCTGGGTGCCGGTGAGGAAAACGCGGCCCGAGTCGAGCGTGTATTTGTCGTCGAGCGAGGCTTTGGCAAGATCGGCGGGGGCGACCGGGGCGTTCATCGTGCCGTCTCCATAAGGAGGAGTGTTTACTAGGGGCGTCGCGCTGCAAATCGAGATTAGCACAATCACCTGCGAGCGAGAACGAAGGCGCTTACCTCGCTTTGACCGGCATGTCCCAGTACGGTTCCGGGCCAAACGACTCGGCCAGGAAATCGATGAACGCGCGGCTCTTCGCCGGCAAGTGCCTGCGATGCGGATAGACCGCATAAATGGCCACGTCGCTGTCGAAGGTATAACCCGGGCAAAGGGCGACGAGCGAGCCGTCCTCGAGGTGGCGGCGAACGTCCCAGGTCGACTTGAGTGCGATGCCGAGGCCCGCCAGCGCCCATTCGCGCAGCACTTCCCAGTTGTCGCACGCGTAGTTGCCGGAGACGCGCACCTTGCCGCGCTTGCCCACCGGCCCGCGGTACTCCCAGGTCTGGGTGAACCCCTGGCCCCAGTCGGCAAGCAGGCAGTTGTGCTCGGTGAATTCGGCCGGCGTCTTCGGCGTGCCGTGGCGTCGCAGGTAGTCCGGGCTCGCGCAGACGACGCGTCGGTTGGGCGCGAGCTTGCGCGCAGCGAGCGATGAATCTTCGAGTTCGGCGATCCGGATCGCGACGTCAAAGCCCTCCTCGATCAGGTTGACGCGCCGGTCGGAGAGGCTGAGGGCCAGCTGGAGTTTCGGGTAGAGCGCGGCGAACTTGGGCACCAGGGGGGTGATGTGCTGGTGCCCGAAGGCGGACGACATCGCGACCCTGAGGATGCCCTGCGGCTCGACGCGCCCGGCCGATATGGCGGCATCCGCCTCGTCGATCTCGGCAAGGATGCGCACGCAGTTCTCGTAGTAGCTCGACCCTTCGTCGGTGAGGCTGGTGCGCCGTGTGGTGCGGTTCAGGAGTCGCACGCCGAGGCGGGTCTCCAGGCCGGCCAGCCGGCGGCTGACCACGGCTGTGGACAGCCCAAGTTCGCGCGCCGCGGCGGAAAGGCTGCCTGCCGTGACGACCCGGGCAAAGATGGCCATTTCTTGCAGATTGTCGGACATATTGTTGCTTATTCAGCAAAGGTGTTTTGGATTTTCTGCCTATTCTCTGTATTGGCGCAAGCACCTATATTTGTCGCATCGCAGCATAAATCGGAAGCAAAGACCATGAACACCAGTGAAATCGAGTCGATCGAAGCCAGGCTGCCCTTGGCTCTTCGCGAGATGCCGTCACCCGAGCAAATGGACATGCTGTTGGCGCGGGGCCGGCGTGAGCGCAACGAACATATGGCCGAGAGCTTCACTGTTTTCGTTGCGGGTGTGAAAGGGTTCTTCGGCGAGGTTCGCCGGATCGCGGCCGCCTGCACCGCAGCGCGCCTGCACCACACGTAGCGGTCGCGACCGCCGCAGCCTCCTCCTCCTCCTCCTCCTTGGCTGCGGCGGGTTTGTCCCGCCCCGCGCTCTCGCGCGGGGCGGGGACGCGTTTGAAGTCAGCTGCTGTTCAGGCGATGGACTTCCACATCTCGCGGTCGCGTTGCGCCGTCCAGATGCGCGGATGGGAGATTCCGCGTGCCTCGTCGTAGGCGCGCGACACGTCGAACGGCATGCAGT
>JANNWA010000082.1:0-7558 GCA_031408275.1 Pseudomonadota bacterium | reverse complement strand
CGCGCGGTGGCGGCGCCGAGGCCGGAGCCTCCGCCGGTAACGAGGAAAACGCTGCCTTTGAGTTGCATGATCAGTCCTTTACGGTCGCGGGGTGGTCGAATGGTTCCGGGAGAGGCCGCGATGCTAAATCCTTTCACCCTGTGGGGCAATCTTGGCGTACCCGTCCATAGACACATCCGCGAATCTTCCTTGAGCCCGACCGGTCGATAGACGATAATTTGATGTTTTTGATCGGGAAATTCCGCCGAATGTCATCCACCCCTGCCGCCTCCAGCCCCGCCCTGCGCTTCGGTTTCGCCTTCGCCGACCTGTACGATCGCGATGCCCTCGTCCGCCTCGACGCGGCGTTCATCGCGTTCGTGCGCGAACCGGATGCGGCACTGGCCGACCGGCTGGTTACCGCGCGGCAGGACCCTGCGGCGCTTGCCGCGAAGGCCGAATCCGAACTTCTCATCGCATTGGCGCCGCACCTGGAGGACTTCCTCGCCCGGCTGTTCGGCATCGAATCCGAACTGCAGGCGCTGGCGGCGCAGCACCATGAACTGGCCCCTTTGTATTCGGTGAAACGCCTGTTCGTGCAGCGCCGCGCAGTGCACAAGGTCAAGGCGGAGGATGCCGCGGCAGTCGATGGCGATGCGGCCGAAAAACAACTGGCCGCACTGTTCGAGGAGCCTTTCAGCGAAGTGGCGTTCGCCTGGCATGTCACGGAGTGGCAGAAGGACGAAGTGCTGAACGCCGCGCGACTCGACCTGGCGGCCCGCTACGCAGCCTGGGCCACCACCATACCGGCCGGCAAGCGGAAGCACCGCGCCGGGGTGCTCTTCAAGGTGCCGGCCAGGCTCGATTTCATGCGCCTGGTGCCCATGCATACCGATACGACACAGGGATTTGCCGCGCACACCCTGTCCGACGAGCACCTGCGCCTTCGCGAAGGCTTCGCGCTGACGGACCAGGGCACTGACCTTACCGGCGCCCTGGACCAGGCCAACTACTGCATCTGGTGCCACGAGCAGGGCAAGGACTCCTGCTCGAAGGGGCTGCGCGAAAAGGCGCCGGCCGGCGGCTACAAGAAATCCGTGTTCGGCGTCCCTCTTGCCGGCTGCCCGCTGGAGGAAAAGATCTCGGAGTTCCACCTCGTGAAGACCCGCGGGCAGCCGATCGGCGCTCTCGCCATGATCTGCGTGGACAACCCGATGGTCGCGGCCACCGGGCATCGCATCTGCAACGATTGCATGAAGGCCTGCATCTACCAGAAGCAGGCGCCGGTGGACATCCCGCAGGCCGAGACGCGCACGATGAAGGACGTGCTCGAACTGCCGTGGGGATTCGAGATCTACTCGCTGCTCACGCGCTGGAACCCGCTCAACCTGCGCCGCCCGGTGCCGCTCGCCGCTTCCGGGCGCAAGGTGCTGGTGGTCGGCCTCGGGCCGGCCGGGTTCACCGTTGCGCACCACCTGATGAACGACGGGCACACCGTGGTCGGCATCGACGGCCTGAAGATCGAGCCCCTGGCGGCCGGGTTCTCCGGGCAGGATGCGCATGGCCGGCGCACGCCGTTTGCGCCCGTGCGCAACGTGCACGACCTGTACGAACCGCTCGGGTCCCGCGTCATGGCGGGTTTCGGCGGCGTGGCGGAGTACGGCATCACGGTGCGCTGGGAGAAGAACTTCCTCAAGATCATCCGCCTGCTGCTCGAACGGCGGCGCGAGTTCGCCATGTTCGGCGGCGTCCGCTTTGGCGGCACGATCGAGCTCGAGGATGCCTGGTCCATGGGGTTCGACCACGTGGCGGTCTGCGTTGGCGCCGGCAAGCCCACGGTGCTCGACATCCCCAACGGCCTTGCCCGCGGCGTGCGCGCCGCGTCCGATTTCCTGATGGCGCTGCAGTTGACCGGGGCCGCGAAGCCGGACTCCATAGCCAACATGCAGCTGCGCCTTCCGGTGGTAGTGATCGGCGGCGGGCTCACCGCAGTCGATACGGCCACGGAGTCGCTCGCCTACAACGTCGTGCAGGTGGAGAAATTCCTCCTCCGCTACGAAACCCTCGCCGCCGAAATTGGCGAGGCCGCGGTGCGGGAGGGCTGGGACGACCAGGAACGCGAGATTGGCGAGGAGTACCTCGCCCACGCGCGCGCGATCCGCGCCGAGCGCGAAGCCGCCGCGCGCGCGTCGCGCGAACCTCGCATCATCGCCCTGCTCAAGGGCTGGGGCGGCGTGACGATCGCCTACCGTCGGCGGCTGGTCGACAGTCCGTCCTACACGCTGAACCACGAGGAAGTAGAGAAGGCGCTCGAGGAAGGGATCGTCTTCGCCGAAGGGCTTGCACCGGTGCGGGTCGATATCGACAACTACGGAGCGGTCAACGGCATGCGCTTCAAGTTTGAGGACGCCGAGAAATGGCTGCCCGCCCACACAGTGTTCGTCGCTGCGGGAACCCAGCCCAACACCGTTCTCGCGCGCGAGGACGCGGCGCACTTCCTCCTCGACGGCAAGTACTTTGCGGCCTGCGACGAAAACGGCGACCCGGTCCAGCCGCAGCGCTCGACCTCCAAGCCGGACACGCCGCAGGTGCTCCTTGCACGGGCGCCGGATGGGCGCTTTGTCAGCTATTTCGGGGACGTGCATCCGTCCTATTTCGGCAACGTCGTCAAGGCGATGGGTTCGGCCAAGCAAGGCTACCCCGTCGTTTCGCGGGTGCTTGCCGTGCGCCCACCGGAGCAGGCCGGACCCGCCGAGCCGTTCTTCGCGTCGCTCGCGGATCGCCTGATCGCCACGGTCGAGCACGTCGAGCGCCTCACACCGAACATCGTCGAGGTCGTGATCCGCGCGCCGCTCGCAGCGCAGAAATTCCAGCCCGGGCAGTTTTATCGCCTGCAGAACTTCGAGTCCCTGGCGCCCGTGGCCGCCGGAACGCGCATGCAGATGGAAGGGCTTGCGATGACCGGCGCATGGGTCGACCGCGACAAAGGCCTGGTATCGACGATCGTGCTCGAGATGGGCGGGTCGTCGGACCTGTGCGCCATGCTGCAAAAGGGCGAACCGGTCATCCTCATGGGACCGACCGGCGCGCCAACCGAAATCGAAGCCGGCGAAACCGTAGTCCTCTGCGGCGGTGGACTGGGCAACGCGGTGTTGTTCTCGATCGGCCAGGCGTTCCGTGCCGCCGGCTCGAAAGTGCTCTATTTCGCCGGGTACAAGAAGGCGATCGACCGTTACAAGATCGAAGAGATCGAAACTGCCGCCGATGTGGTGATCTGGTGCTGCGACGAACTGAGCGGCTTCGAGCCCCGCCGCCCGCAGGACCGCGCGTTCGTCGGCAACATCGTGCAGGCGATGGACGCCTACGCCAGCGGCCGGCTCGGCGCCTGCGCGCTGCGGCTGGAAGACGCGGACCGCCTGATCGCGATCGGCTCGGACCGCATGATGGCGGCGGTGGCACGCGCGCGGCACGACGTTCTCAAGCCGTACCTCAAGGCCGGGCACGTGGCCATCGGCTCCATCAACTCGCCGATGCAGTGCATGATGAAGGAGATCTGCGCGCAGTGCCTGCAGCCGCACCGCGATCCCGTGACGGGCGAAACCAGCTGGGTGTTCTCCTGCTTCAATCAGGACCAGCCGCTCGACAACGTGGATTTCACTGCCCTGAACGAGCGCCTGAAGCAGAACTCGCTTGCCGAGAAGATCACGGCAAAGTGGATCCGGCACTGCATGCCGGACCTGAAGGCACAGCGCACCCTCGTCTGAGGCGACTGCCGCCCGTTCGCCGGCGGCAGCTCAGCCCAGCAGGCGCTCCAGTACCTTGTTCGTGCGCTCCAGCTCGAGCGGCTTGACCAGGTGTTCATTCATCCCGGCATTGAGCGACAACTGTCGGTCTTCTTCGGACGCATGGGCCGTCAATGCGACGATCGGCAGCACGTCCATGGGGTGGGTTGCCCGGATGATGCGGGTAGCCTCCAGGCCGCCCATCTCCGGCATCATGATATCCATGAGCACCAGGTCGTACGGAGCGTTTTCTCCGGCCACCCGGCGCACGGCTTCCCTGCCGTTGGGCGCGATGTCCACGCTGAACCCGTACGTTTCGAAAATCAACCGGAACAATTCCTGGTTGGCCTCATCGTCTTCTGCAACCAGAAGGCGCTTGCCGCTGTAGCGCCCTTCCTGGATGCCGGCCCATTCGGAGGCCTTGCCTGCCGGCGGAGCCCCGGCAGCTTCAGGTGCGACGGGCAGCGAGAGGACGACGTGGAAGGAGCTTCCCTGGCCGGGCGAGCTCTCTACCGCAATCGTGCCGCCCATCTGTGCGACCAGGGATTTCACGATGACCAGCCCCAAGCCGGCGCCGCCGATGCGACGCCTGGCCGCGTCTTCATCGCGGGAGGACTGCCTGAAGACGCGCGCGACAAGCGTCTCGTCCATTCCGATCCCGGTGTCCCGTACCGTCATGCCAATGGTCGCAATGCCCTGGCTCAGGCGCTGCAGCGCGAGGGTGATCGCAACCGTTCCGCTCTCGGTGAATTTGACCGCGTTGCCGAGCAGGCCATCGGCGATTTTCGCGATACGCACCGGATCGCCCAACAGCCTGGCGGGTATGCCGGGATCGAAGCTGCTCTCCACGCGGACGCTCTTGCCGGAGGCGAGGATGGTCGCGGTCCGGCGCGCGGTGGTGCAGACCTCGGTGAGGTCGAATGCTATGCGCTCCAACTCGATCTCGCCGGACTCGATTCTCGTCAGTTCGAGCAGGTCTTCGACCCTTCCGACCAGCGTCCGGCCCGAGTCGCGGATTCGTTCGAGATACCCCCGCAGCCGCGGATCCAGCGGTTCGTGCAGCGCAAGGTCCGCAAAACCGAGCATCGCGTTCAGAGGCGTGCGCAACTGGTGGCCCACGTGAGTCATGAACTCGCTGCGGGATCTTGCGTCGGATTCGGCCGCGTCCTTTTCGAGCAGCGCCCCGCCCGCCCCGGTGCGGTCCTCGAGCGTGGCCACATAAAGGACTGCCTTGCCGAGGGGACCAGGCACCGCGGCGATGGCCAGATGCGCGCGGAACTCGCGGCCGTCCTTGCGCTTGTTCCAGAGCGCCCCCTGCCACGCTCCGGCATCCGCGATGCTTTTCCACATCTGTTCATAGAACCCCGCGTCCTGCTTGCCCGATTTGAGCAGGCGCGGCGTTTGCCCCACCACGTCCTCCGCCCCAAAGCCGGTGATCCCGGTAAAGGCGTGATTGACCTTGAGGATCATGCCGTTCGCATCCGCGATGAGCATCGGCGGCTGCGTCTCGATCGCGGCATCCAGGGTCCGCAAGTCGTCTTCCGCGTACCGCAGGTGATCGACCGCACCATAAAGCGGGCGCAGAACAGCAAAGTACAGCGCGGGGCACGCTACGGCCAGAAGCATGAGCACATCCGCGAGACCCACGCGCCACCCGGCAGAGTTCGGCATCTCGCCGAACAGGACCGCCTTCAGCACCAGCGTTGCACCGAGACTGGCCATCAGCGTCCACAATATCCGCCTGGTGGCGATGGCGCGGCTGATCTTCCCGCTGGACAGCGCCAGCCCGCGCTTGCTCTCGCTGCGCTGCCGCGCGGCCGATGCGAGGAAATCGAGTGTCGCGTGCTTGAAAGCGCCGGATGCCTGCTGCAGGGCCCCATTGAGCAGCGCCTTTGCGGCCGCCGGATTGCCCTGCTGCTGCACCATCAGTACATTGCACGCGCAGGCGTGCAGCTGCGCATGTGAATCGCGCAGGGATGCATATTCCGGCAGCTGCGCGTGTTGGCGGTTGGCCCGGCCGTGGATCCATTTGCCCAGCGCGCAGGCGTCGTCCCGGGCAACCACGGACGCATCGAGCCGCTCATTGCTCGTGCCGTCGACCAGGGCGCGGAGGCGCTCGCCCCATTCGAGGTGGCTGCCGATGGCATCATTGACATCCAATCCGGGAATCACGTCGTTTCTGTACAATGCGGCGCTCCTCTGTACCCCTTCCGCCGAGCGGGGATCGCATCCGGCCATGGTATCGCAACCCCCACCCTCGCGGCAGGCGCGGCCGGGGGCAGGCGAATTCACCAGCCGCGGCAGCTCCATGATATGTTTCCAAGGCCATGCCTGCCTATGTCCGCCCTGTGCTTTTCGCCGACGCCCTGCGAGCGCTTGCCGATGGCAACGCGAAGATCCTTGCGGGAGGCACCGATCACTTCCCTGCCCGGGTGGGCCGGGCGCCGTCCGAGGATATTCTGGATGTCAGCTTGGTTGAGGGCCTGCGCGGCATGCACGAACACGCTGACCACTGGCGTGTCGGCGCCACCACAACCTGGACCAGCCTGATCGAGAGCGACCTGCCGCCGCTTTTCGACGGCCTGCGGCTCGCGGCCCGCGAAATCGGCGGCGTACAGATCCAGAACCAGGGCACCCTGGCGGGCAATATCTGCAACGCCTCCCCTGCGGCGGACGGCGTCCCGGTGTTGCTTGCGCTGGACGCCGGCGTCGAGCTGGCGAGCACGGGCGGGACGCGCGTGGTGCCGCTCGCCCGGTTCATCCTGGGACCACGGAAGACCGCGCGCCGTGCCGACGAACTCGTCTCGGCGATCCTGGTTCCCAAACCGGAATACGAGGCCCGCAGCCACTTCCTCAAGTTCGGCGCCCGCAAGTACCTCGTAATCTCGATCGCGATGGCGAGCGCGGTCATCGAGCACTCCGCGGGCGTGGTGCGGCGCGCGCGCGTCGCGGTCGGCGCTTGCTCGCCGGTGGCAGTGCGCCTGACCGCCCTCGAGGATGCGCTGCGCGGGCAACCCATGGATTCCCGTCTCGCCGAGCGGGTTCGCGCCGAGCACCTCGCGCCGATCGCCCCAATCGACGACGTGCGAGCGAGCGCGGCATACCGCTTCGACGCGGCGTTAACGGTCGTGCGGCGGACCCTTGCGGAGGCTTGCGCATGAACCAGCCGCGCGACGGCTTCCTCGCCCAGGATGCGACGCTCGAACTCAGGGTGAACGGCAGCACGGTCCGGATAGCCTCGCCGCCCGTCACCCGCCTGGCCGACGTGCTGCGCGACGAGCTCGGCCTCACCGGCACCAAGATCGGCTGCAATGCGGGCGACTGCGGGGCATGCACCGTGCTGCTCGACGGGCGCCAGGTATGCGCTTGCCTGACAGCCGTCGGACAGGCCGCAGGCAGGGAAGTCACAACGGTTGAGGGACTTGCGTCCAAAGGGGGCCTTTCGGTTCTGCAAACGGCTTTCCAGAAACACGGCGCCGCCCAGTGCGGCATCTGCACGCCGGGCATGCTCATGGCCGCTGCTGATTTGCTTCTGCGAAATGCCGCCCCGAACGAGGCACAGGTGCAGGACGCACTCGGCGGCGTGCTGTGCCGCTGCACCGGATACCAGAAAATCATCGAGGCGGTGCTGGACGTCGCATCGATTCCGGGGCTCGCCCTTCCCCCGGCCGTCGGGCAAGCGGTCGGTGCCCGCGCGGCCAAGGTCGACGGCGTGGCCCGGCTCACGGGAGCGGAAGAGTTTGGCGCCGACGGCATCCCGGCCGAGGCACTGTGGCTTCGTGTGATCCGCTCGCCGC
>JANNWA010000081.1:0-23297 GCA_031408275.1 Pseudomonadota bacterium | reverse complement strand
CGCCCGTCGCTGCGGTGCCCAGGCCGGCGCAACGGCGGCCTGCGGTTCTGTTCGTCGATGACGAGGAGCGTGTGCTGAACGCGCTCGCCCACCTGTTTCGCGACACCTACGAAACACAGACCGCGGTCAGCGGCGCCGCGGCGCTCGAGCACCTGCAGGGCACGCGTTTTCACGTGATCGTGAGCGACCAGCGGATGCCCGAGATGCCCGGCGTGGAACTGCTGCGCCAGGCAAAGGCAATCGCCCCGGGCACGGTGAGGCTGCTGCTTACGGGCTATTCGGACCTGGCGGCCATAGTCGGCTCGGTGAACGAGAGCGAGGTATTCCGCTTCGTTTCCAAGCCGTGGCAGGAAGAAGACCTGCGCGCCACCCTCGCGGAAGCCGTGGATGTGGCGATCGCGCTCGAAGCGACGGCGGCGGCCGGAGCCGCACCGGCGTTGCCCGAGAACGCCGCGGTACTCGTAATTGGCGACAAGGCGCTCGGTCGTGCGGTGCGCGAGCTGGCCAAGAATGCCTACAAGGTGCACGACGCGCCGGGCGCGGATGCCGCGCTCGAAATACTCGCCGCCGAGGAGATCGCGGCTCTCGTTTGCGACCTCGACAGCGCCGGCGATCCCGCGGCCCTGCTTCGGGTCCTGAAAAAACAGTCGCCGCAGACCCAGCTCATCGCCGCGTCGGCGGCTGCGGATTCGGAACTGATCATCAGCATGATCAACGAGGCGCGGATCTACCGCTTCGTCAGGAAGCCGGTGAACTTTTCGCTGCTGCAGGGCACGCTCGCGGCGGCACTGCAACGCTACGCGCGGCTCGTCAAATCGCCGGGGATGCTGCGCGCCGAGTCGGCCAGGGCGGTGAGGCGGGACGGCGCCGAACAATCGATCCTGGGACGGCTCCGGTCTCTCGGGGGGCGATTCGCGGCGGCATTCAAGAGCTGATCGCCGCCGCCTTTGGGTGCGGCATATGCGCGAAAGTCCGTTTCGCGCGGAGCCCCATTTCTCTACAATGCCCGAACGTCCACAACCGGCCGCATCGGCCCATGCATGAACGCCATGGCCGATCTCGCTAACCGGCTCGAAATCGAAGACCTGAAGGACAGCCTGCGCGAGGTGCAGGAACTCCTGCATCGCCACAAGGTGGTGGAAAATCTGGTCGCGCGGCAGGACATGCCCAAGCACGAGCTGGTCGAGCAGATGGTGCACAAGCAGCACCTGACCGAACTGCGCGGCAAGATCGAGCGGCTGCACCCGGCCGACATCGCCTTTATCCTCGAGTCGCTCCCGCTCGAGGAGCGACTCGCGGTCTGGGACCTCGTCAAGGCCGACCGGGACGGCGAGATCCTGCTCGAAGTTTCCGATGCGGTGCGCGAGTCGCTCATCGCGAGCATGGACTCCGAGGAACTCGTCGCCGCAGCCGAGACGCTGGAAGCCGACGAGCTGGCCGACCTCGCGCCCGACCTGCCCGAGGATGTCATCCAGGACGTCATCCGGTCGCTCCCGCTGGAAGAGCGCGAACAGTTGCGCTCGGCGATGTCGCATGCGGAAGGGTCGGTGGGCGCGCTTATGGATTTCGACATGGTGACGGTACGCGAAGACGTCACGCTCGAAGCCGTGACGCGCTACCTGCGCCGCCTGGACGAACTGCCCGGGCATACGGACCAGCTGTTCGTCGTTGACCGCGACCAGAAGCTGAAAGGGTCGCTCTCGCTCGCGCGCCTGATCGTCTCCGACCTCGAGGCGGAAGTCGGCAAGGTCATGATCCCCGAATTGATCTCGTTCAACCCCCAGGACAAGGCCGACGACGCCGCGCAGGCTTTCGAACGGTACGACCTTGTTTCCGCGCCTGTCCTCGACGAGGCCGGCCGGCTGGTAGGCCGGCTGACCGTGGACGCGGTCGTGGACTACATCCGCGAGTCGAGCGCCGAGCAGGTGCTGGCTGAGGCCGGCCTGAGCGAGGAGGAGGACATCTTCGCTCCCGTATGGGACAGCTTCAAGAACCGCTGGGCGTGGCTGGCGGTGAACCTCGTGACCGCGTTCATCGCCTCGCGCGTGATCGGCGCGTTCGAGGGATCGATCGAAAAGCTGGTTGCGCTCGCCGCGCTGATGCCGATCGTGGCCGGCATCGGCGGCAACTCGGGGAACCAGACCTCCACCATGATCGTCCGTGCGCTTGCGCTGGGCCAGCTGCAGGCGCACTACTGGCGCAAGCTCCTGAAGAAAGAGCTCGGGGTGGCGCTCCTCAACGGGATGGTCTGGGGCGGGCTGCTCGGGCTGCTTGCCTGGATGCTCTACGACAGCAAGGCGCTGGGCGCGGTGATGACGCTCGCAATGACGCTGAACCTGGCGCTCGCCGCCTTCATGGGCGTGGCGATCCCGTATGCGCGCGAGAAGGTCGGCAGGGATCCCGCGGCCGGGTCCAGCGTGCTGATCACGGCCTGCACCGACTCGGGCGGGTTCTTTATTTTCCTCGGGCTGGCGACCCTAATCCTGCTTTGAGCCCGACCACGCCGCGGCAAGGCGCCGCACCGCGTGCGCCTGGGACTTGAGCGCGAAATCGAACAGCGCCACGCGGTCGGCGAACAACTCAGTCGCGATCGAAGCCGCGTCGCCCGGCGGCAGTTCCAGGTAGGCGTCCGCTTCGCCGCGTTCGGCCGCTATGCGCATGCCCTGCTTGCGCGCCAGGTGCATGATCGCGCCGTTTTCGGCGAGGCAGTGCATGAACAGCGTCGGCACGCCCCAGTTCCGGGCGTGCATGTGGGTGCGTGCAAGGAGCGCGCCACCCAGGCCCCGGCCCCGATGCGCCGGCAGCACGGAAACGCCAAGCTCCGCGACGCCTTCGCTGCGTGCAATGTGTCCCACGCCCGCAAGGCTCAAGTCGTCGTCGTATGCGCCGAACACCGCATCGCGCTCGAAATCGATACGGGCAACGTAGTCGCTTACGCCGTGGTCCGACAGTGCAACGCCGAAGCGCAGGCGCCTGTCCTCGGCGTTCAGCGCGAGGAAATGCCTTTCCAATGCGCCGCGCTGCAAGCGCGAGAGCTCGTTTGTGACAATGTTCACGGTTTTGTTTTCCATGCTTGGTCAGACCATCGCAAGCACGGTTTGTTCCAGCTACTTTGACAAGGATTGCAGGGATTCGCGCGCTGCCGCCAGGGTGGCCTCGATTTCCGCCGGGCCGTGGGAGGCGGATACGAATCCCGCCTCGAATGCAGAGGGTGCAAGGTATACGCCCCGGTCCAGCATCGCGTGAAAAAAGGCGTTGAACCGGTTCTTGTCGGAGGTCATCACCTCCGCAAAACTCGTCGGCACCCGCTCACGAAAATAGATCCCAAACATGCTGCCGACCGACTGTGCCGAGAAGGCCACGCCCGCGCGCTTCGCTTCTTCCGCCAGGCCCACGACGAGCGTTTGCGTGACTTTTTCGATGCCGGCTGTGAATCCCGGCTGCGAGACGAGTTTGAGCGTTGCCAGGCCCGCGGCGACCGCAACCGGGTTGCCCGACAGGGTGCCGGCCTGGTAGACGGGGCCGAGCGGTGCGATCTTTTCCATGATGTCGCGCCGCCCGCCGAACGCGCCGACCGGCATGCCCCCGCCGATCACCTTGCCGAGCGTGGTGAGGTCCGGGCGGATGCCATAGCGCTCCTGCGCGCCGCCGAGCGAAACGCGAAACCCGGTCATGACCTCGTCGAAAATCAGCACTGCGCCGTGTTGCGTGCACAACTCGCGCAGCGTTTCGAGGAAGCCGGGCTTGGGCAGGATCAGGTTCATGTTTCCGGCGACGGCTTCGACGATCACGCCGGCGATTTCCGCGCCTTGGGTCGCGAACAGCTCCTGTAGCTGCGCGCTGTCGTTGTAGTCGAGAACCAAGGTGTGTTTTGCGATGTCCTCGGGCACGCCCGCCGAACTGGGGTTGCCGAAGGTAAGCGCCCCGGATCCGGCTTTCACCAGCAGGCTGTCCGAATGACCGTGATAGCAGCCTTCGAACTTCACGATCTTGGCGCGTCCGGTGTAGCCGCGCGCAAGTCGGATTGCAGTCATCGTCGCCTCGGTGCCGGAGGACACCAGTCGGACCATCTCGATCGAGGGCAAGAGGGCGCAGATCAGCTCCGCGAGCTCGATCTCCGCTTCGGTCGGCGCTCCGAAGGACAGGGCCCGGCCTGCGGCCGCCTGCACGGCTTCGACAACGGCGGGATGAGTGTGTCCCGCCACCATGGGGCCCCATGAGCCGACGTAATCGACATAGCGCTTGCCGTTGGCATCCCAGAGGTACGGGCCTGAGGCGCGCTCGAAGAAGAGCGGGGTGCCGCCGACGGAGCGGAAGGCGCGCACCGGGGAGTTGACCCCGGCCGGGATGCGCTGCTGCGCTCGTAGGAACAGTTCTTCGTTTCGGTTACTCATGCTGGCGCTTTCTCAAAGAGTGTTCGATACCGGGCGGCGCGTCCGGCGATGTCGGGCGCGCCGAATACATCCGCAATGACCGCCAGCAGATCCGCGCCTGCGGAGATGGCTAGCGGGGCGTTCTCAAGCGTAATGCCGCCGATTGCGACGAGGGGCACGCCCAGGGTGCGGGCACGCGCAAAGATCTCGAGCGGCGCGCGGATCGCGCCGGGCTTGGTGCCCGAGGCGAACACGCTGCCGAATGCAACATGATCAGCGCCGGCCGCGACTGCTTCTTTCGCGGCCTGGAAGCTCGCATAGCAGGACGCGCCGAGGAGTTTTCCCGGGAGGAGGAGGCGCGCATCCGCCACCTCGCCGTCGTCCCGGCCGACGTGCGCACCGTCTGCGTCGATCTGCCCGGCCAGCGCCGCATCGTCGTTGATGATCAGCGGCACGCGCTTCGGGCGCGTCAGGCGCAGAAGCGCCTGGGCCTGCTCGCGGCGCAACGCTGGGTCCGCGACCTTGTTGCGGTACTGGAGAAGCGCTATGCCGCCTTCCAGCGCCTGCGCGACCATGCGGGCCAGCACGTCGGTCGAGGCGACATCCGGCGTGATTGCGTACAGGCCTCTCACGAGTCCTCGCGGCCGCTGTCGGGAACCTCTGCGCCTTCGCCCTCGGCTTCGCGTGCCCAGAAGAAGCGGTCGGGCAGGTGCTGACCCATCCCCGGGCGGAACCCGTGGGCAAGCGCCTGCCAGGTGTATTCCTGCGCTTCGCGCACGGCCTCGGGCACATCCAGCCCGTTGGCCATGGTTGCGGCGATCGCGGAGGCGAGCGTGCAACCCGAACCGTGGTAGCTGCCCGGCAGGCGCTTCCAGCGGTCGCTGCGCACGATCCCTTCCTCGCCGTAAAGCGTATTGATCACTTCGGCGGTGTTCTCGTGCGTCCCGGTGATCAGCACGAACTCGCAGCCCAGCGACACGAGGCGCGATGCACACTCGTCGAGGCCCGGGTCGTCCTCGTCCCCGTCTTCTTC
This sequence comes from Pseudomonadota bacterium, assembly GCA_031408275.1. Classification (GTDB taxonomy): domain Bacteria; phylum Pseudomonadota; class Gammaproteobacteria; order Burkholderiales; family SG8-39; genus SZAS-79. The sequence goes on along the minus strand of JANNWA010000081.1, from coordinate 17,891 downwards.
GGCCAGGCGCCGCGCTTCCATGCTGTTGGGCGTCAGCACCGTGGTCTGGGGGATGATGAGTTCGCGCATAGCGATGATCAGGTCTTCACCCGCGAGCGTGTCGCCGCGCCCGGATGCGAGTACGGGATCGAGGATGACTGGGACCTCCGGATAGTCCGAGATGATTTCGGCGATCGCCGTGACGTTCTCGACCGATCCGAGCACGCCGAGCTTGAACGCCGCCACCGGCATGTCCTCGAGGAGCTTCCTCGCCTGGTCCACGACCCAGTCGCTGTCGATCGCCAGCAGATCGTCGATCCCCCGGGTGTCCTGGACGGTAAGCGCGGTCACCACCGTAAGCGGGTGGCAACCCATGCTGGCAAGCGTGAGCAGGTCGGCCTGCAACCCGGCGCCCCCGGTCGGATCGGAGGCTGCGAAGCTGAGCACGATCGGCGGCAGGGAGGGCATGGGAGGCTGGGAGCACCCGCCGCGCCGGGGGTTGCAGTGGCGCGGGAGACGCACGGATAAGTTAAGATGCCGGGCCATTTTAACTCACCCATTTCGATCCCATGTCTGAAAACAAGGAGTTCCGCAGCTGGATGTGTCTCATTTGCGGCTGGATTTACGATGAGGCCGCAGGGCTGCCGGAAGAGGGCATAGCGCCCGGAACCCGCTGGGAAGACGTACCGATCAACTGGACCTGTCCGGAGTGCGGCGCGCGCAAGGACGACTTCGAGATGGTGGAGATCTAGCCGCACGCATCAGATGCGGGTGTGACGCAAACGGGTTCGGCCTGGCCCGGAAGGTGCGTGCTGATGCGCGGCCGAAAGCGGTACCCGTCGTCAGTTGTGTCGCGCATCACCCCGATCTGCGCACCTTCCCGTAACGCTCCAGCGTGCGCTTGCGCGCCTCGCCGTGCTCGACCACGGGCGCGGGATAGTCGCGCCCGATCACGCATCCCGCAGCCTGCTGCTCGAGCGGGCCCATCTTCCACGGGGCGTGGATGAGCCGGGCGGGAACCTTGGCGAGTTCAGGCAGGTACCGGCGGATGAATTTGCCCTCGGCGTCGAAGCGCTCGGACTGGGTCACCGGGTTGAAGATGCGGAAATAGGGCTGCGCATCACACCCCGTCGACGCGGCCCACTGCCAGCCGCCGTTGTTGGCGGCGAGGTCGAAATCGTTCAGATGGTCGGCGAACCAGCGCTCTCCGCGCCGCCAGTCGATGCCGAGGTCCTTGGCGAGGAACGAAGCCGTGACCATGCGCAGGCGATTGTGCATGTAGCCGGTCTGTTCGAGCTGGCGCATCGCCGCGTCCACGAGCGGGTAGCCGGTGCGCGCTTCGCACCAGGCCGTGAACAGGTCATCCCGGTCATCCCAGAGAATCGCGTCGTATTCGGGACGAAAGGACCGTTCGGTCACGCGGGGATGGTGCGACAGGACCATGAAGTAGAAATCCCGCCAGATGAGTTCCGACAGCCACACCGCGGCACCGTCGCCGCCCGCCTTTGTCGCCCGGGCGACAAGCTCGCGGATCGAGATCGTGCCGAAACGCAGGTGCACGGAGAGGTAGGAAGGCCCCTTGAGCGCGGGGAAGTCGCGCCGCTCGCCGTAGGCCGACATGCGGCTGGCGAAATCGGCGAGGAGCTCCTGCGCACCGGACGCGCCCGTTGGGACGGACAGCGCGGACAGGTTCGTACGCTCGAATCCGAACTCCTCCAATGCCGGCATCCGGGCATCGGGGGCGGGCTCGAGGTGTGCGGCGTACTTCTCCACTGGGTAGGGCTTGACGTAGAACGGCGCGAGCCTGGCAAGCCAGGCGTTCTTGTACGGGGTGAACACCGAAAACGGCGTGCCCGACTGCGTGAGCACCTCGCTCTTTTCGAAGATGACCTGGTCCTTGCGGGTGTGGAACGCAATGCCATCCGCCTCCAGTGCCCGGCCCACCGCGGCATCGCGCTCCATCGCTTGCGGCTCGTAGTCGTGGTTGGCGTAAACGGCGGCCGCGCCCAGCCGTCCGGCGAGCCGCGGGATTTCCTCGCGGGCGCGCCCGTGCAGCACGTGCAGCCCGCCGCCCGCCGCGCTCAGAGACTCGCCGAGCTCGCGCACGCTCTCCCAGATGAATTCCACCCGCCGGTCGGCGCGCGTGGGCAGGGCGTCGAGGATCTCGGTGTCGAACACGAAAGCGCAGTGCACCGCCGCATGCGCCTTGAGCGCCGCGTAGAGCGCGGCATGGTCGCGCGTGCGAAGGTCGCGGCGGAACCAGACCAGCGCCTTGCCGCTCGAGTCAGTCATCGGTATGGGGGCTTGTTGCCATGATGTAAGCGTCCGGGAGTCTGGCCGCAATGCGGCCGGAGCGGGTAAAATAGCGTCCAGTATGCAATCGATCAAATGTCCTCGATCAATCTGACCCATCATTTCCTGATCGCCATGCCCGCCATGGCCGATCCGTATTTCACGAGGACGCTCACCTATATCTGCGAGCACAACGACCAGGGCGCGCTCGGCGTGGTCGTGAACCGGCCGATCGACATGACCCTGCGCTCGCTCTTCGACCGACTGTCGCTGCCGATCGCCAACGACGAAATCGGCGACGCCCCGATCTATTTCGGCGGCCCGGTGCAGACCGACCGCGGGTTCGTGCTGCACGAGCCGGCCGGCAACTGGCAGTCGACGCTCAAGGTTCGCGACTCGGTCGGCCTGACGACTTCCAAGGACATCCTGGAGGCCGTGGGGCGCGGCGAAGGCCCGCGGCGCCTGCTGGTGACGCTCGGTTATGCCGGATGGTCGGCCGGACAGCTCGAGCACGAGCTCGGCCAGAACGCCTGGCTTTCGGTAGAGGCCCAGGGGGACCGGATCCTGTTCGACCTGCCGGCCGACGAGCGCTTGCCCGCGGCGCTCGGCCTGCTGGGCATCGACCTGGCCAGCCTTTCCGAAGACGCGGGTCATGCCTGAAGCAGTCATGGCAGACTCGGGCACTGTGCTCGCCTTCGATTTCGGCACCAAGCGCATCGGCGTCGCCGTCGGCGAGACGATGATCGGCCTGGCCCATCCGCTGACCGAGATCGCCGGAGAGGAAACCGAACCGCGCTTCGCCGCAATTGCGAAGGTGATCGCCGAGTGGCAGCCAAAACGCCTGGTGGTCGGGCTGCCGCTGACCGAGGAGGGTGCATCGCAGGAGAGCACCCGCCGCGCGCAACGATTTGCGCGCCAGCTGGAGGGGCGCTTCGGCCTTCCGGTCTCTCTCGTGGACGAGCGCTATTCCTCAGTCGACGCCGAGGCCGGCATGCGCGAGGCCGGCGCCCGCAAGGCGATCAATGAAAAGCGAGTCGACTCGGCCGCCGCCCGGCTCATACTGCAACAATATTTCCACGAACATGCTGCCTGACGCCGAAGCCCTCTGCGCCAAGCTCGCCGCCGAGTTGAAGCCCCGCGTCAAGCCGACCACGGCCATGATCGGGCTCTATACCGGCGGCGCGTGGCTGGCGGAAAAGCTGCATCCGCTGCTTGGCCTGTCGACGCCGCTGGGCCTCATGGACATCGCGTTTTATCGCGACGACTACCACAAGCAGGGCCTGCACCACGACCCCAAGCGTACCCGCATCGGATTCGAGGTCGAAGGCCGCGACCTGTTGCTGGTGGACGACATCCTCTACACCGGTCGTACCGTGCGCGCGGCGATGAACGAGCTGTTTGACTACGGCCGCCCGGCGAGCATCGCGCTCGTGGTGCTGGCCGACCGCGGTGGCCGGCAGCTGCCGATCTGCGCGCAGTTCTGCGGCGCGGCTGTCGACGTGCCCGAGGGCCGGCGCTTGCGCATGAAGCGCGACGGGGATGGCCGGCTCAGGCTGGAGATCGACGGTGAATAATCCGCAGCTCAACGCCGCCGGCGAACTCCAGCACCTGTTGTCCATCGAAGGCCTGCCGCGTGCGGTCCTCACCCAGATCCTCGACACCGCGCATTCCTTCGTGGGAGTCACCGAGCGCGAGGTCAAGAAGGTCCCGCTGCTGCGCGGCAAGAGCGTGTTCAACCTGTTCTTCGAGCCCTCGACCCGGACGCGCACCACGTTCGAGATCGCGGCCAAGCGTTTGTCGGCGGATGTCATCAACCTGAACATCGCCGCGTCCTCGCAGACCAAGGGCGAGTCCCTGCTCGACACGGTGGCGAACCTGTCGGCGATGCAGGCGGACATTTTCATCGTGCGCCACGCCGCCTCCGGCGCGCCCTACCTCATCGCGCGCAACGTGAAGGCGCACGAGCACGTGGTCAACGCGGGTGACGGCCGGCATGCGCACCCGACGCAGGGCCTGCTCGACCTCTACACCATCCGCCACTACAAGAAGGATTTCACCCAGCTCACGGTGGCGATCGTCGGGGACATCCTGCACTCGCGAGTGGCGCGCTCGCTCATCCATGGCCTTACTACGCTTGGCGCCCCCGAGGTGCGCGTGATCGCGCCCGAAACGCTGCTGCCCACCGGCGTCGAGAGCCTGGGCGTGAAAGTCTTCCACGACATGAAGAAAGGCCTCGCCGGCGCCGACGTGATCGTGATGCTGCGCCTGCAGAACGAGCGCATGCGCGGCGCGCTGCTGCCCAGCGCGCAGGAATTCAACAAGAACTACGGCCTGTCTGCCGACAAGCTCTCGCTCGCCAAGTCCGACGCGATCGTCATGCATCCGGGCCCGATGAACCGCGGCGTGGAGATCGACTCGGCGGTGGCCGATGGGCCGCATTCGGTGATCCTGCCCCAGGTAACCTTCGGCATCGCGGTGCGCATGGCCGTCATGAGCATCATCGCGGGCAACTGATGAAGACCCTCATCACAGGCGGACGCGTCATCGATCCGGCTAGCGGCCGGGACGCCATCGGCGACGTGCTGATAGAGGGCGAACGCATCGCGGCGCTCGACGGCGCTGCCAGGAGTGCGCAGGCCGACCAGACCATCGATGCCACTGGCCTCATCGTCGCCCCGGGCCTCGTGGATCTCTGCGCGCGGCTGCGCGAGCCGGGCTTCGAGTACAAGGCGACGCTGGAATCCGAGATGCATGCCGCAGTGGCCGGCGGGGTGACCAGCCTCGCCTGCCCGCCCGACACCGATCCGCCGCTGGACGAACCGGGACTGGTGGACATGCTGCGCCGGCGGGCCAAGTCGCTCGCCCAGGCGCGCCTCTACCCGATCGGCGCGCTGACGGTGAAGCTCGCAGGCGAGCGGCTGACGGAGATGGCAGAGCTCTGGGAATCCGGGTGCCTGGCCTTCACCCAGGCCAATGTGCCGCTGGACGATACCCAGGTGCTCTGGCGCGCGCTGCAGTACGCGGGCACCTTCGACTTCCCGGTCTGGCTGCGGGCCGAGGACCTTTCGCTTGCGCGCGACGGCGTGGCCCACGACGGTGAAGTGGCCACGCGCCTCGGCCTGCAGGGCATCCCCGCGTTTGCCGAGACGATCGCGCTGGGCAAGCTCCTGCTGCTGGTACGCGCCACCGGCACGCGGCTGCACGTGTGCCGGATCTCGACCGCAGGCGCGGTCGACATGATCCGCGCGGCCAAGGCGGAAAAGCTGCCCGTGACCTGCGACGTGGGGATCCACCACGTGCACCTGTCGGAGATGGACCTCGGCTATTTCGACTCCCACTGCCACCTCGTGCCGCCGCTGCGCAGCCTGCGCGACCGGGATGCGCTGCGCGCCGGGCTCTCGGACGGCACGATCGACGTGATCTGCTCGGACCACACTCCGGTGGACGAAGACGCAAAGCAGATGCCGTTCGCGGAGTCCGAGGTAGGCGCCACGGGTCTCGAGCTCCTGCTGCCGCTGACGCTGAAGTGGGCGTCGGAAACCAGGCTCCCGCTCGCCCGGGCGCTCGCCAAGGTGACAAGCGACGCTGCGCGCGTGCTCGGCGTGAAATCCGGCCGGGTCGAGCCCGGCGCGCCCGCCGATCTCGCCATCTTCGACGCAGCTGCGCCGTTCCGCGTGGTGCCCGAGGCGCTGAGGAGCCAGGGCAAGAACACGCCTTTCATCGGCTACGAACTCGCGGGGCAGGTGCGCTACACGCTCGTGGACGGCAACGTCGTCTACGCGAGCACGCAAAAATAGGGATGCTGCGCGCAACCGTCGTACTGCCCTGCGCCATTGTGCTGGCCGCATGTTCCTCGGCACCGTATCGGGAGGCATCGCAGCGCGACAGGGCCATACCGGCGCCTGCCCAGGCTTCCGGCGCAGCCCGGCCGGGCGGCTACTACAAGGACGACGGCCCCGGAGCGAATCCGCCCAACCTCGACAGCATTCCGGATGCGCAACCAAAACGAGAGCCCCTGCACCGGTTCGCGAACAATCCGTACCAGGTATTCGGCAAGGACTACGTGCCCATGCGCACCGCGGCCGGTTTTCGGCAGCGCGGCGTGGCGAGCTGGTATGGCCGGCGCTACCACGGACAGAAAACCTCCAGCGGCGAGACGTATGACATGTACGCGATGACCGCCGCGCACCCGACCCTGCCGATCCCGAGCTATGCGCGGGTGACCAGCGTGGCCAACGGCAGGAGCGTCATCGTTCGGGTCAACGACCGCGGGCCGTTCCACGCGGATCGCGTGATGGACCTGTCCTATGTTGCCGCCCACCGGTTGGGCTACGTGCAGGCGGGCAGCACGCAGGTGGAGGTAGACAGCCTTGCGGCGGACGGGGCGCAGGTGGCCGCGGCCGCGCCGCAGAAAACACCGCCTGCCGCCGTGCCGGCGCCGCCGGCAGCCCCGCCCGAGCGAGCCCCGGCGCCGCTGCCCGTGTCGACGAACGCAGGCGGCGTGTTCCTGCAGCTCGGCGCGTTTTCGGTGCGCGACAACGCGGAGCTGTTCCGCGCGAAGGTATACAAGGAGCTCGCCTGGCTGAACGACCCGATGGAGGTATCCGCGCAAGGCGCTCTGTTCCGGCTCCAGCTGGGGCCCTACCGTACACAGGACGAAGCGCGCCAGATGGCCGAGCGCATCCAGAACGAACTGAAAATGAAGCCGGTCGTGCTGGTCAAGTGACACGGCAGGAGAATGGGGCTCTGCCCCCCTTATAATTCGCCGCTTTCTTACCCCAAGGTCCCCATGCCTCGTGCTATTGCAACGCTTTTCCTGGCGCTCGCGTTCTCGCTGACGCACGCCCAGACACCGCCGCCGGTGATCGCCAAGGCATACATCGTCGCCGACATCTCCAGTGGACAGATTCTTGCCAGCGAGAAGGCCGACGAGCGCTTCGAGCCCGCCTCGCTGACCAAGATCATGACTGCCTACCTCGTTTTCCAGGCGCTCAAGGACAAGAAGCTCACGCTCGACCGGGTCGTGCCGGTGTCGGAGAAAGCCTGGCGCGCGGGCGGCTCGCGGATGTTCATCGATCCCAAGAACCCGGTCACGGTCGACCAGCTCATCCGCGGCATGATCGTGCAGTCGGGCAACGACGCTTGCATCGCGCTGGCCGAAGCGATCGGGGGCTCGGAGGACGTGTTCGCGCAGATGATGAACCGCGAGGCGCAGCGCCTCGGAATGAAGAACTCCAATTTCGTGAACTCCAACGGCCTGCCGGACGCGCAGCACTACAGCTCGGCGCGCGACATGTACCTGCTCGCCTCGGCGCTGATCCGCGATTTCCCGGCCGAATACGCCACCTACTACTCGATCAGGGAATACCGCTTCAACAACATCACCCAGATGAACCGCAACCGCCTGCTGTGGCTGGATCCCGCGGTCGACGGAATGAAGACCGGTTACACGGAAGCCGCCGGCTATTGCCTCGTGGCCTCCGCCAAACGCGGCCCGCGACGCCTGATGAGCGTGCTGCTGGGCTCGACCTCGGAGAGCACCCGCGCGCAGGAGTCGCAGAAGCTGCTCAACTGGGGCTTCCAGTTCTTCGACGCGGTCAAGCTCTACGACAAGGGCCAGCCCGTGAAGGCGATCGAGGTCTGGAAGGGCACCGCCCCCGAGGTGAAGGCAGGGTTCGCGCTCGACATGTACATAACCGTGCCGAAGGGGCAGGCCGAGAAGGTCAAAGCCGACCTGCTGGCTCAGCAGCCCCTCGTCGCGCCCGTCAGCCAGGGCCAGAAGATAGGCGTGATGCGCGTCACGCTCGACGGCAAGGCGATCGGAGAGTACCCGGTGCTCGCGCTAGAGTCGGTCGGGGTGGCCGGCATTTTCGGGCGGGCCTGGGATACACTCAGGCTGTGGATCAAGTAGGCGCGCAGCGCCTGGTTACGACAATTTTCGTGAGGCTTACATGACCGTATTCCTGAACGGCGAGTTCATGCCGATGGAAGAAGCGAAGGTTCCCGTGCTCGACCGGGGCTTCATTTTCGGCGACGGGATCTACGAGCTCGTGCCCGTGTATTCGCGCGCCCCCTTTCGCCTCGACGGGCATCTCGCGCGCATGGAACGCAGCCTTTCCGAAGTCGGGATCCGCAATCCCTACACGCGCGTCGAGTGGGCGCGGATCATCGGCCAGATGATCGAGCGCCAGCCTTTCGACGACCAGGGCGTGTACTGGCAGGTCACGCGCGGCGTCGCCAGGCGCGACCACGCCTTCCCCAAGGACGTCCAGCCGACAGTGTTCATGATGTCGAACCCGCTCGTGAACCCGTCGAAGGCCGTCGTGGAGAACGGCGCAAGCGCGGTCACCGCGCAGGACTTTCGCTGGCATCGCTGCGACCTCAAGACGATTTCCCTGATCGGCAACTGCATGCTGCGCCAGGTCTCGTCCGAAGCGGGCGCGATCGAGACGATCCTGTTCCGCGACGGCACGCTGACCGAGGCCTCGGCCTCGAACGCCTACATCGTCAAGGACGGCGTGATCGCCACGCCGCCCAAGGACAACCTGATCCTGCCGGGGATCACGCTCGACGTGGTGTTCGACATCGTCGCGCGCGGCAAGCTCCCGCTCCAGGTGCGCGAAATCACGGAAGCCGAAGTGCGCGGCGCCGACGAGGTGTGGGTGAGTTCGTCGTCCAAGGAAATCGTCGCGATCGTCGACCTCGACGGCAAGCCCGTCGGCAACGGAAAGCCCGGCCCGGTGTTCCGCAAGGCCTGGCAGTTGTACCAGGACTTCAAGGGCGAAGTCATGCGCGCGAACAAGCAGGCGAGGGCTGCCTGAGAGCCGTGGAAGGCGAAGAACCTATCAAGCGCGAGTCCCTGCTCGCGTTCCCGACTGAGTTCCCGATCAAGATCATGGGCCGCCGCGAGGGAGACTTCGCGCAGGGCGTGATGGAAATCGTATTGCGCCACTCGCCGGACTTTGATCCGAAGACCATGGAAATGCGCCCCAGCAGCAAGGGCAAGTACCTCGGCATCACGGTGACCATCCAGGCGCAGTCGCGCGAGCAGCTCGATGCGCTTTACCGCGACCTCAGCGCCCACCCCGCCGTGGTGATGGTGCTCTGATGCTCGCGGTCCTCGACACGGCGCTGATCGTGCGCAAGATCGGCCGGGTGGACTACGCAGAGTCGCTCGCGGCCATGCGCAACTTCACCGTCGGGCGGTCGGAAGATACGCCGGACGAACTCTGGGTGCTCGAGCATCCCCCGGTCTATACGCTCGGCCAGGGTGCGGACCCGGCCCACGCGCCCAAGGAAGACACCGGCATCCCGGTCGTGCGGGTCGAACGCGGCGGCGAGGTCACCTATCACGGTCCCGGGCAGGTGGTGATCTACACACTGGTCGATATCGCCCGCCACGGCATCAAGGTGCGCGAGTTCGTGCGGTTGCTGGAGCAATGCGTGATCGACCTGCTGGCCGCGTATGGCGTGGCCGCGGCGAGAAAGCCCGGCGCGCCGGGCGTTTACGTGCAGGGCGCCAAGGTGGCGGCCCTGGGGATCAGGGTGACCCGCGGGCGCGCGCTGCACGGCCTCGCGCTCAACGTGGACATGGATCTCGCCCCGTTCGGCGCGATCGATCCCTGCGGGTATCCTGGACTCGCAGTTACCCAGACGAAGGATCTCGGCATTGCCGCGGAGGCCGATGCGCTCGGCATCGACCTCGCCCGGCGCATCGCCCGACAACTGGAAATGAATCATGCGTGAACCGGGCGTCAAGGAAAAGGGCAAGGCGAAAACTTCCCGGATCCCCATCAAGATCGTCCCCAAAGAAGCGCTCAGGAAACCCGACTGGATCCGCGTCAAGGCGGCTAGTCCGAACTCGCGCTTCTCCGAGATCAAGCAGATCCTGCGCGACCAGAGCCTGCACACGGTCTGCGAGGAAGCCTCCTGCCCGAACATCGGCGAGTGCTTCGGCAAGGGCACGGCGACGTTCATGATCCTGGGCGACATCTGCACGCGGCGCTGCCCGTTCTGCGACGTCGGCCACGGCCGTCCGCTTGCGCCGGACGCGGACGAGCCGCGCCACCTGGCCGAGACCATCGCGAAACTGAAACTCCGCTACGTCGTAATCACCAGCGTGGACCGCGACGACCTCAAGGACGGAGGGGCGCAGCATTTCGTCGACTGCATCCGCGCGGCGAGGGAAAAATCGCCTTCAACCACCATCGAGGTGCTGGTGCCGGACTTCCGCGGGCGGCTGGACCGGGCGCTGGAAATCCTGGTGAATGCCCCGCCCGACGTGATGAACCACAACCTCGAGACCGTGCCGCGGCTGTACCGGCAGGCGCGACCAGGTGGCGACTACAAGCACTCGCTTACGCTGTTGCAAGAGTTCAAGCGCCGCTACCCGGACGTGCCCACCAAGTCCGGCCTGATGGTCGGGCTGGGCGAGACGGACGAGGAAATCCTCGCCGTGATGCGCGACCTGCGCGCGCACGACGTGGACATGGTGACGATCGGCCAGTACCTGCAGCCCGGCCCGCACCACCTGCCGGTGGAGCGTTATGTGCACCCCGACGTGTTCGCGATGTTCGAACGGGAGGCAAAGGCGATGGGCTTCCGGCACGCGGCGATCGGGGCCATGGTGCGCTCCTCCTACCATGCCGACCAGCAGGCGCACGAGGCGGGCGTTCCGGATGCGATCGGCTAGGGTAATGTACCGATACCGATACATCAACTGACAGGAGAGCGGCTCCTGTATTTGACGTTTTGAACTAAATTCTCTGAAATTCAAGTTGTGAACGCTTTTAGGAGATTGCCATGAGGACGCGCTTCGTTGCCCTGCTCGCCGGGCTTGTCATTGGTTCCCCGGCCCTGGCCGGGCTGGAATCCATCAGCAACCAGGACGCCACGGCCGGTTTGAGGGCGGCGCTGGTCAAGGGATCCGAGTACGCAGTGGACGCGCTGGGCAAGCAGGACGGTTTCTTCGGCAACGGCAAGGTGAAGATCCCGCTGCCGGAGTCGGCGCAGAAAGCCGAGAAGGTCATGCGCCAGTTCGGCATGGGCAAACAGGCCGACGAGCTGATCCTCACGCTCAACCGCGCCGCCGAGGCCGCCGTGCCGGAAGCGAAAGCGCTGCTGGTCGATTCCATCAAGAAAATGAGCGTGGAGGACGCCAAGGGCATCCTCACCGGCGGGCAGGACTCCGCCACCCAGTACTTCAAGCGGACCACCAGCGATCAGCTGCGCGCGAAATTCCTGCCGATCGTGAAGAAGTCGACGCAGAAAGTGCAACTCGCGCAGAAGTACGACGAGTTCGCGGGCAAGGGCGTGAAGTACGGCCTGGTGAAAAAGGAAGACGCGAGCCTCGACAACTATGTTACCCAGAAGGCGCTTGATGGGCTGTTCGTGATGGTGGCGGAGGAGGAAGCGAAGATCCGCCAGAACCCGGCTGGGACGGCGAGCAGCGTCTTGAAGAAAGTGTTCGGGGCGCTGAAGCTCTAGCGCCGGCTAGTCGCGATACCCAGCTTCCCGCTGGTGCCGGATCCGCAGCAGCCTCACCACGTCGCGAACCGGATCGAATCTGTACAGTGCGAGGTATCCCGAGTTGCCGTGCGAGATCACGAGTTCGCGCAATTCGCCTTCTGCGCGACGGCCTATAAGCGGGTGATCGGCGAGTATCACGACCGCATCGGTAACGCGCGCAAGTGCTTGCGGGGCGGACTCCGGCGCCTGTTCGAGCAGGAACTCGCCGACGCGCTCCAGGTCGGCGAGCGCCTCGGCCGAATAGATTACTTGCGCCACTTCACGGGCTTGGGCCGCTTTACCGCCTCGCCGCGTACCTTGGCCGCCACGTAGGCGTGCACGTCCTGCATTGCATATCCCACCCCGCTCTGCTGCATGCCTGCGTCAGCGCGAGCCGCGTCGTCCAGGAAACCTCGGTAGCGCTTGGCGGCCGCGACATGCTCGGCCAAGGCCCGCACCATGACTGCGTGCGTGGTCTCGCCTGTGCGGCGGGCAAGCTTTTCCAGCTCGGCCTTGAGGGTGGACGGCAGCTTCAAGCTTGTGGCAGCAATGGCCATGGCGGGTCTCCATCGGGTAGTCGGATTGTACTACTCCGGCCGGGGCCCTGCCCCCGGGGCGAGGGGGTACGAGGGAGCTCGCAGGGTTCCCCTGTATCTAGTGCGCCTTGTCCCAGTTGTCGCCCACGCCGATGTCGACGATCAGCTGGACGTCCAACTTGCCGACGTTCTGCATGAGGTCGGGCAGCGCTCCCTTGACCGCATCCAACTCCGCGTCAGGCACCTGCAGCACGAGTTCATCGTGCACTTGCATGATCAGCAAGGTGGATAGCTTGCCTGCTTCCAGCCAGTCCTGCACGCGCACCATCGCGAGCTTGATGAGGTCGGCCGCGGTGCCCTGCATGGGCGCGTTGATCGCGGCGCGCTCGGCAGCCTGCTTCCTCTGCGGCCCGCCGCTCTTGATTTCCGGCAGCCAGAGCCGCCGGCCGAACACGGTTTCGACGTAGCCGCGGTTGCGGGCGAGTTCGCGCGTCTCCTGCATGTAGCGGGCGACGCCGGGGTAGCGCGTGAAGTAGCTGTCGATGTAGGCCTGCGCGGTGACGCGTTCGATGCCCAGGGTCTGCGCGAGGCCGAAAGCCGACATGCCGTAGATCAGCCCGAAGTTGATCGCCTTGGCGGCGCGGCGCTCGTCGTTGGTGACTTCCTCGATCCTGCGGCCGAAGACCTCGGCCGCAGTGGCGCGGTGCACGTCGTGTCCATGTTCGAACGCGTGCCGCAGGCCTGCGTCTCCGGACAGGTGGGCCATGATGCGCAGCTCGATCTGCGAGTAGTCGGCGCTCACGAGCTTCCAGCCGGGCGGGGCGATGAAGGCCTCGCGGATGCGCCGGCCCTGCGGCGTGCGGATCGGGATGTTCTGCAGGTTGGGGTCATTCGACGCCAGGCGCCCCGTGACCGCCACCGCCTGCGAGTAGGTGGTGTGCACGCGGCCGGTCTTCGCGTCCACCATGCGCGGCAGCTTGTCGGTATAGGTGGACTTGAGCTTGGCGATGCTGCGGTATTCGAGCAGGAGCTTGGGTAGCGGGAAGTCGGCGGCGAGTTCCTGCAGCACGTCCTCGTCGGTCGAGGGCTGGCCGCCCGGCGTTTTCTTCTTCACCGGCAGGCCTTGCTTCTCGAACAGGATCTCCTGGATCTGCTTGGGCGAGTTGAGGTTGAACGGCTGGCCGGCCGCGGCGTGCGCCTTCTGCTCGAGCTCGAGCATCTCCTTGCCGAGTTCGTGGCTCTGCGCTTCGAGCTTGCCGGAGTCGAGCATCACGCCGTTGCGCTCCATCCTGAGCAGAACCGGCATCACCGGCATCTCGATTGATTCGTAGACGAGCTTGAGCTTTTCGTCGGCGGCGATCCGGGGGTACAGCGCCTCGTGGACCGCGAGCGTGCAGTCGGCGTCCTCGGCCGAGTACTGCGTGGCCCGCTCCACGTCGACCTCGGCAAACGAAATGCGCGAGGCGCCCTTGCCGGTCACCGCGTCGTAGCTGATCGTCTCCCAGCCCAGGTGCCGTCGGGCGAGGGTCTCGAGGTCGTGCCGCTCGTGCACCTCGAACACATACGACTCGAGCAGCGTGTCGTGGGCGATCCCGCGCAGCGCCACGCCGTGGTTGGCGAGGATGTGCGCGTCAAACTTGAGGTTCTGGCCGACCTTGGTGCGCCTGTCGTTCTCCAGCCAGGGTCTGAGGATTTCAAGCGCGCGATCCACCCCCATCTGGTCGGGGGCGCCGGCATAGCGGTGCGCCACGGGCACGTAGAAGGCCGCATCGTCGAACGCAAAGGACAACCCGACCAGGTTGGCGACCATCGGCTCGAGCCCGTCGGTCTCGGTATCGAAGCCCACCAGCGCCGTACCCCCCAGCCGCTCCGCCAGCGCGCGCAATCCGGGCTCGTCGATGACCATGGAGTAGCTGCGACGCGCGCGGTCCGCAGGGGCTGGTGTTGCAGCGGGAGCATCTGCGGGGACGCGAAACTCGCGCGAGTCCGCCGGCGCCTTGGCCTCCGGCGCATCACCGTCGAGCTCCCGCAGCCGGCTCTTGAACCCGAACCGCGCGAACAGTTCCCGCAGCTTGTCGGCGTCGTAGCCGTCCTTGTGCAGGTCCTCGAGCGTCAGCGGCAGTTCGCAGTCGCGCTTCATCGTGAGCAGCCAGCGCGCCTTGGGCAGCCAGTCGAGGGATTTGCGCAGGTTCTCGCCGACCACGCCGCCGATGTCGTTCGCGTGGGCGACCACTGCGTCCAGGGACCCGTACTGCTGGATCCATTTCGCGGCCGTCTTCGGCCCCACCTTCGGCACGCCCGGCACGTTATCCACGGCGTCGCCGACCAGCGAGTAGAAATCGACGATCAGTTCCGGCGGGACGCCGAACTTCTGCTTCACGCCTTCGATGTCCAGTTTCTCGTTCGTCATGGTGTTGACGAGCGTGACGCGTTCGTCCACCAGCTGCGCGAGGTCCTTGTCCCCGGTGGAGATCACGCAGCGCATGCCGGTTTTCTTGGCGCGCTCCGCGAGCGTGGCGATGACGTCGTCGGCCTCGACGCCGTCGACCCCGATGACCGGCCAGCCCATTGCGGCGATCGCCTCCTTGAGCGGCTCGATCTGCACGACGAGGTCCTCGGGCATCGGCGAGCGGTGTGCCTTGTACTCGGGGTAGGCGTCATCGCGGAAGGTCTTCGCCTTGGTGTCGAACACGCAGGCGCGCGCCTCGGCCTTGTAGTCCAATGACAGCCGCCGTAGCATGCTGAGGACCCCGGAAATCGCGCCGGTCGGTTCGCCCTGCGCGTTCTTCAGGTCCGGCAGCGCGTGGAACGCGCGATAGAGGTACGACGAGCCGTCGACCAGCAGCAGCGTCCCGGCGGTTTCTTCTTGAGGATGTGAGGACACGATGAGTGACGTAGACAAGCTTCCACTTCCGGACGGCCCCGGAGCCGACTCCTCGCGCGAGGCGTGGCGGGTATTCGGGATTATGTCAGAGTTCGTCGAGGCGACCGAGCGCCTGTCGCGCATCCGGCCTGCCGTGTCGATCTTCGGCAGCGCGCGCGTCGCCGCGGATTCGGCCGAGTACATGCTCGCCGAGCAGACCGCGCGGCTGTTGTCGGATGCAGGCTTCGCCGTCATCTCCGGGGGCGGCCCCGGGGTGATGGAGGCGGCCAACAAGGGCGCCTTCTTCGGCAAGTCGCCCTCCGTGGGCCTCAACATCCAGCTCAGCCACGAGCAGCACGCCAACGCTTACCAGGACATCAGTCTGCGCTTCAAGCACTTCTTCGCGCGCAAGGTGATGTTCGTCAAGTTTGCCTGCGCCTATGTGGTGATGCCGGGGGGGTTCGGGACGCTCGACGAGCTGTTCGAGGCGCTGGTGCTGGTACAGACCAAGAAGACCCGGCCGATGCCGATCATCCTGATGCATTCCCGCTTCTGGGCCGGCCTGGTGGACTGGATCCGGGAGCGGCTGATCGAGGAGAAGATGATCGACCCGGCGGACGTGGACCTGATCCAGGTGATCGACGACCCGAAAGCGGTCGTCGCCGCGATTTTCGCGCACTACGAAAAGCGCGGCTTCCAGCTCCTGCCGTCCGAGCGCGAAGTGATGTTAAACCTGTAGGCCCCCCTTCACGTCTCGTCCAGTCTGCTAGAATTCCCTCGAATCCAGCCCATCATGCGCAAACTCCTTTTCCCCCTCCTCCTTGCCGCCGCACTGCCCGTTTTCGCGCAATCCGGCGTGCAGCTCAAACTCGAGCCGCTGCCGGCGCCGCCGCCCATGGCGCCGGGCCTGTCGGACTCGGATGACGCAGGGGGGCGGGTCAACATCCCGGTGCAAAAGGAAGACAAGGTGGAGGAACTCCGCCAGGACGGGCGCGTGATGATGATGAAGGTCACGCCGCCCAACGGCATCCCGTATTACCTGATGGACATCAACGGCACCGGCCACTGGATGCGCCGCGATTCGCTCGACGACGGCGTGCGCGTGCCGATGTGGACCATCCGCACCTTCGACTGATCGCTTGTCGGTCTTCACCCCGGTCACCGAAGCCCAGCTTGCCGACTGGCTCAAGCGCTATTCGCTCGGGTCTCTGGCGACGCTCGAGCCGATCGCCGCCGGGATCGAGAACACCAATTACTTCGTCAGCACTTCGCAGGGCCGCTATGTGCTCACGCTGTTCGAGAAACTCACTGCAAAGGAGTTGCCCTTCTACCTCAACCTGATGGCCCACCTGGCCCGGCACGGGATCCCGTGCCCCGCGCCGATTGCCGACCTGTCCGACCAGTACCTGGGCGAACTGAACGGCAAGCCCGCCGCGCTGGTCACCCGCCTGCCGGGCAGCTCGGTCCTGCAGCCCGGCCGCGCGGAATGCGCGCAACTCGGTGCACTGCTTGCACGCATGCATCTGGCGGGTCGCTCCTATCCGGGGTTCCTCGAGAATCCGCGCGGCCCGCGCTGGTGGCGGGAGACCGCACCGCAGGTGCGCCCCTTCCTCGACGCGGAGCGCAAGGCCTTGCTCGACGCGGAGATGGCGTTCCAGGGGCTGCATCGTTTCCCGGACCTGCCGCGCGGACCGGTGCACGGGGATCTCTTTCGCGACAATGCGCTGTTCGACGCAGGCCGCCTGTCGGCCGTGTTCGACTACTACTTTGCGGGCGTCGACGTGCTGCTATTCGACGTGGCGGTCTGCGCCAACGACTGGTGCCTCGTGGACGCGGCGCGGGACCGCCGGTTCGATCCGGAGCGCGTGACCGCGTTCCTTTCGGAGTACTCGGCGGTGCGGCCGTTCACGCCGGCCGAGCGGGAGGCCTGGCCGACGATCCTGCGGGGGGCTGCGTTGCGCTTCTGGCTGTCGCGCCTCTATGACTTCCACCTGCCGCGCCCGGGCGAACTCGTGCATGCGCACGACCCGGAGCATTTCCGCGACATCCTCGCGTTGCGTGCAAGCCCGGGGTTCGCCGCCCCGTGGGCGGGCTGAGCGATGCAGGCGCGGCTCATTCCCGGATCGCGCGGCTGGCGCTGGCTGCCCGAAGGCTGGAAGATCTTCCGCGCCAGCCCCGTGATGTGGCTGATGCTGGTATCGGGGTACTGGATGCTGATGACGGTCGTGAGCATCCTGCCCTTCATCGGCGTGGTGGCCGCGCTGATCCTCGTGCCGGGATTTTCGGTCGCCTTCATGGCCGCGAGCCGCGCCGCGTCCCGCGGCGAATCGCTCGCGTTGTCGCTCCTCTTCGCGGGCTTTCGCCAGAACGCGCGCGCGCAACTGGTGCTCGGCGTCGTGTACCTGGTCCTCATGGTGCTGGTGCTGGCCGCCAGCGCGCTGGCCGACGACGGGGCCCTTGCCCGCTGGATGGTGAACGGCGCGCGGCCCACCAACGAGGTGTTGCAGTCCGACGGGTTCCTGCTGGCGCTGGCGATCACCGCCACGCTCTACATGCCGGTGATGATGTTCATGTGGTTCGCGCCCACGCTGGCGGCGTGGCATGCGATGCCGGTGGCGAAGTCCCTGTTCTTTTCGCTGTTTGCCTGCCTGATGAACTGGCGCGCCTTCTCCGTCTACAGCGTGGCGTCGGCGCTGCTGCTGATCATCGTGCCG